>RFXN01000201.1 GCA_009921625.1 Candidatus Fonsibacter lacus
CTTCTCGAGATGGGTTACAAAGAGATTGAAGTGGGCTTTCCCAGCGCAAGCCAGACCGACTTTGATTTTGTCCGCAAGATCATTGAAGACGATTTGATTCCCGATGATGTCGTGATTCAAGTGTTGACTCAAGCCCGCACCCACCTTATTGATCGCACCTTCGAATCGATTAAGGGCGCAAAGCATGCAGTGGTCCACCTTTACAACTCCACTTCCACGTTGCAACGTCGCGTTGTCTTTGGTCAAGATAAAGCGGGCATCAAAAAGATTGCCACCGATGGCGCGGAGTACTGCTTAAGTCTTGTTGATTCAGTAAAGGGCACCCTTGTTTCTTTTGAGTACTCACCAGAGTCCTACACCGGCACCGAACTTGAGTACGCGCTAGAAGTCTGCGATGCAGTCAACGACATTTGGAAGCCTTCACCATCATGGAAAACAATCATCAATCTTCCCGCAACAGTCGAAATGGCGACGCCAAATATTTATGCCGATTCCATCGAGTGGATGTCGCGGAACCTTGCCTATCGCGATAGCGTCGTATTAAGCCTTCACCCACATAACGATCGTGGCGGCAGGCGCAGATCGAATAGAAGGAACGCTCTTTGGCAACGGCGAGCGGACCGGAAATGTTTGCATCGTCACTCTCGGACTGAACTTATTGAGCCAGGGAATTGATCCGATGATTGATTTCTCCAATATCTCGGAGATTCGTCGCACCGTTGAGTATGCCAACCAACTTCGCGTTCCTGAGCGCCATCCTTATGGTGGCGACTTAGTCTTCACCGCCTTCTCGGGTTCACACCAAGATGCGATTAAGAAAGGTTTTGAACACCTTGATCGCGATGCAAAGGCGGCTGGGAAAACAATTGATCAGATGCTCTGGGCAGTTCCGTACTTGCCGATTGACCCGAAAGATATTGGGCGCAGCTATGAAGCGGTGATCCGCGTTAATAGCCAATCGGGCAAGGGTGGCGTTGCCTACATCATGAAGAATGAGCACTCACTTGATCTTCCTCGTCGCCTTCAAATCGAATTTAGCCAAGTCATTCAGTCGAAAACTGATGAGGAAGGTGGCGAAGTGACCTCCGATGAGATGTGGCATGTCTTTGAAGATGAGTACCTTCCAACCGAGAGCGCACCATGGGGACGCTTCCGTCTTAAAGGACTCTCGACACGTTCCACACTTGGCGAAGATGTACAACTCACCGCAAAAATTACCGATCGCGGCAAAGAGTTCTCGCTCGATGGCGCTGGCAATGGTCCGATCGCTGCATTCTGTTCTGCGATGAAAGGCCATGGCGTCTCCGTTGAGGTCCTCGATTATTACGAGCATGCGCTCTCATCAGGTGGCGATGCATCGGCGGCGGCATATCTTGAGTGCTCTCTTAATGGTGAGGTCTTCTGGGGCGTGGGAATCGACCCAAATACCACCACTGCTTC
>RFXN01000202.1 GCA_009921625.1 Candidatus Fonsibacter lacus
CACATCGACTCGATGGCATTACTGCATTGAAATATGTAAGAACCCGATACTTTGATGGAATGGGTGATCTTGGGCGAATGCAACGACAACAACAATTCATTTCGGCGATGATTCGTGAGGCATCAAGTGCAGGAGTAGTTCTTAACCCAGTAAAGCTTGTTAAGTTCATCAATGCAGCCCTCGGCTCAGTCACAACTGATTCTGGATTATCACAAGATGATTTCCTCACACTCGCAGAGCAGCTACGTGGAATTTCAACAAATAATGTTCGAACTTTAACGGTGCCGCTCTCTAATGAAAATTATTATGCGCATGGTGTTACCGCTGCAGTGTTGTGGGACGAAAAGTTAGCGGCACAACTTTGGGAGAAACTTCGAAATGATGAAGAGATCTTCGTAGAGCGAACTCCTAAACCGACCACCACTACTAAAGATGGCGCCGAAATTCCCAATAAGAGCGGGGAAAAGAAGCAGGGCGCCGGGAGTTCGCCTTCACCCTCGCCGACCGATATCTTCAAGTCGCGTACAGCAGCTGTCGATAGCTGCGGAGCCCTCCGCTAGCCTCTACCCGTGAAGATTTCGGTAATAGGCGCTGGCTATTTGGGTGCAACCCATGCCATATGTATGGCATCTATTGGCCACGAGGTAGTTGCTATCGACGTTGATGAAGAAAAAGTTGCGCTCTTTAATAGCGGCATATCACCTTTCTATGAACCGGGGCTCGAAGAGTTATTAAATAAGGTGACGACACTTACCTTTACTACCGACATTTCTCGAGCGGCGGAGTGCGACATCCATTTTCTCTGCATCGGCACTCCTCAAAAAGAGAGCGCCCTTCAAGCAGATCTCAGCGCACTTGAGCGCGCCTTTGATGAAGTTATAAAGATTGCTAAACCGAATTCATTGATTGTTGGAAAATCCACCGTTCCGGTTGGGACTGCCGAGCGATTAGCAGAAAATCTCGAACAAGTTAAACCAAGCGTTGAACTCAATTGGAACCCTGAATTCCTTCGTGAAGGCCATGCGATTGGTGACACCTTGCAACCTAATCGAATTGTGATTGGTGCGGGCAACAACGCCAGCGCAGAAAAATTGGCAAATTTTTACCGAGAAGTCTCGCCTCAAGCGCCGATTTTTATCACTAACTTTCCTACTGCCGAACTTGTGAAAGTTGCTGCTAATGCATTCCTGGCGACAAAGATTTCCTTCATAAACGCCATGTCCGAAGTTGCAGATGCCACCGGTGCTGACGTCTCACTCCTTGCCGATGCCATTGGCGCCGATGATCGTATTGGTAGAAAATTTCTTGGAGCGGGTATTGGTTTCGGTGGTGGCTGTCTACCCAAAGATATTCGCGCATTTCTCGCCCGCGCTGATGAATTAGGTCTATCTGAAACGCTTCACTTTCTCAAGGAGTTTGATCTCATCAATCAACGAGCG
>RFXN01000203.1 GCA_009921625.1 Candidatus Fonsibacter lacus
TGGTGATGATGGATTTGCACGGGCAGTGGCGCTGATGGAAGTTGGCGTCGACATTCTCGTTGTTGATACTGCACATGGCCATCACCAAGGCGTGCTCGATGCAATTGCGCGAATTAAATGCGTCAATAGCGCGCAACAAGTGATTGGTGGGAATGTGGCAACACGTGCTGGTGCACAAGCGCTAATTAATGCTGGAGCAGACGCAGTGAAAGTTGGCGTTGGTCCAGGTTCGATCTGTACCACTCGCGTTGTTGCTGGAGTTGGCGTTCCCCAGATCACTGCCATTATGGAAGCGCACAAAGCGACAAGTTCTGCAGGAGTTCCCCTTATTGCTGATGGTGGAATTCAATACTCCGGAGATATTGTCAAAGCAATTGTTGCTGGCGCTGATGTGGTGATGCTTGGTTCGCTCTTTGCTGGATGTGAAGAATCTCCTGGTGAATGGCATGAAGAAAATGGCGCGAAGTTTAAGTCGTATCGGGGGATGGGCTCGCTTGGTGCGATGCAATCGCGCGGTGCTACGCCTTCATATTCGAAAGATCGCTACATGCAAGATGACATTCTCTCGGAAGATAAATTAGTTCCAGAGGGAATTGAAGGACGAGTGTCTTATCGCGGCACTGTTGCGCAAGTGGTTCACCAGTTAGCTGGCGGTTTACGTTCGGGTATGGGCTATGCCGGAGCTCGGAACATTTTAGATTTACAACGTAATGGACGTTTCGTGCAGATCACCTCGGCAGGTTTACGTGAGAGCCATCCACACAGCATTGATCAGACTGTTGCCGCGCCAAACTATCGGGGAAGGTGATCTAGTTCGATGAGCGAGATTGAGATTGCACCTGGTAAGCGTGCGCGCCAGACCTATTCATTTGATGACGCATATAAGTGTGAGATTCCAATGCTTGCTGCACCGATGGACTCAGTTGTCTCTCCTGAGACGGCGATTGAAATTGGTAAGCAGGGCGGCATTGGGGTGTTAAATCTCGAAGGGCTCTGGACGCGTTATGAGAACCCACGAATTCCTTTAGGTGAGATCGCATCTATTCCGGAACATCAAGTGACCCGCAGAATGCAGGAGCTTTACGCGGAGCCGATAAAACCTGAATTAATCAAAGAGCGAATTGCAGAGGTTCGTGCTGGGGGAGTGACTGTTGGCGCGGCGCTCTCACCAAAACGCGCTGCTGAATTTCATAAAGTAGTGATCGAGTCTGGGGTGGATATTTTTGTGATTCGCGGTACCACGGTGAGCGCGGAGCATGTTTCGCCGAAAGATAGCGCGCTTAATTTGAAGAAGTTTATTTATGAGTTAGATGTGCCGGTGATTGTTGGTGGGGTGGCTACGGCTACTGCTGCGCTCCACCTGATGCGCGCTGGCGCGGCAGGAATTCTCGTTGGTTTTGGTGGCGGTGCT
>RFXN01000204.1 GCA_009921625.1 Candidatus Fonsibacter lacus
CACGCGCACCGTCACCCGGACGCCCACCATCACGCCGACCCGCACCCCGGGCAACACCCAGACCCCGACCATCACCCCGACGCCTGACGCTATCCCGCCGGTTGTGCAATCGATCGTCCTCGCCAACAGCGCAACCGCGGTCGCCGGTCCGGGCACCACCCTGGCGTTCACCGTCACCTACTCGGAACCGGTCTTCGATGTCGGTGCCGGGGACTTCGAGATTGAGGTTGGGCCGGGCGTCACCGGCATGCCGATGATCAGCCAGGTCATCGGGATTTCCAACTCGGGCAACGCAACCATCGGCCTCAGGGTCAAGTCCAATGCAACCGCGCGCGATGGCCTCGGCAACAAGGTCCAGTCAACGGCCGTCGCCAGCAGCCAGACCTACAGCCTCGACACGACCGGGCCGACCTATGCCGTGGCGTACTCCCGCGTCTCACCGGTCAATGCCGGCACCGTCACCCTCACGCTTACCAGCAACGAGGCACTCGCCGCCCCGCCAAGGGTCTCCATCAACCAGCCGGGAAGCACGGACGTCACCGATGCGGTCACGCAGGGCGTTGGCACCTCAAGCAGCATCTTCGCGTATTCGTACACGGTCTCGTTGACGGGACCGCCGCCGTCTCGGTGAAGGGGATTGACATCGCCGGCAACGAAGGCACCCAGGTCACGGCCGGCGCGACCTTCGCGATCGACACCACCTCGCCAAACGTCACCCTCGCGTATTCCCCGAACCGGCCTGTCAAGGCGGGCACGACCCTGCAGCTCACCGGCACCTTCAGCGAGGACATGTCCATCCGGCCCCAGCTCGCGATCAGCGGCAGCAACACCCTCGATCCCGCGCCCATGCAGGGGTCGGGCGGCGCCACGTGGACCTACTCGCACACCGTTGGTGCCGGGGATGGCCCGGCCACGGTCAGCGTCACCGGCACCGACCTCGCCGGCAACAGCGTCGCCGGGGTCATCAACCCGATATTCACCGTCGACAACACCGCCCCGGTCGCCACACTCGACTACAGCCTTGACGCGGTCACCTTCGCCGGTCCAGACCCGGTCCCGGGCACGGTTCGGGATGGAGATGTCGTGACGATCCGGGCGACGTTCACCGAGGTGGATCAACTCGAGACTGCCCCGACCATCACCTTCACCCAGGATGGCAATGTCACGGTGCCGTCCCCCCAACCGATGTCCGCCACCGGCGACAGGAACGTCTGGACCTACGCCTACACGATCCCGAATGCGCAGAACGGCACGGTCTCCTCGACGGTCGCCGCCACCGACCGGGCGGGGAACGCATCCACGACCGCCAGCGCCCCGGCCTTCACGATTGTCAACGACCTGATCCCGCCGAAGATCGTCTCCATCGTCCGCGCCAATGGCGCCGCGCAACTGACCACCGGCACGCCCGCAC
>RFXN01000205.1 GCA_009921625.1 Candidatus Fonsibacter lacus
GGCGATGGGATCGCCAGTTTTAATTTCGTCGCCATCTTTAAAGAGAAGTTCGACGATAGTTCCGGCGACAGGAGAAGGCACTTCAACATTTGCCTTATCAGTTTCAACTTCCATCAATGATTCACCAACAGCAACGGAATCACCAGGTTGCTTATGCCAGGTGACCAAGTACACCGAATCGACAGTATCTCCGACGCGTGGCATTTTGATCGTCATTTTCATAGCAGGTGCGTCCTCTTCTTAACTCGTAAATACATTCTCAAACATCGATGCCACAGTGGGATCTGGTGCAGCTTGGCAAGTTGCGACAACGCCTTCGATGGTCTTTGTCATATCCGCGCGCATCTTTTCAATCTTTGCGGCATCAAGAAGGCCGCGCTTTATCAAATCTTCTTCAGTTAGCTTGATTGGATCGCGCTTCTCCCACTTCTCTAACTCACCTTCTGGGCGATAGAGCGCCTTATCGGCGCGAGAGTGGCCAGCAAAACGATAGGTCTTTGCTTCGATCAACGTAGGTCCACCGCCGCTACGTGCGCGCTCGACCGCCTCTTTAATTCCCTTGCGAACAGCATGGACATCCATGCCATCCACTGCATAGTGCGGCATCTTGTAGCTCTCTGCACGCATATGGAGATCTTCTAGTGGAGTGGTCTTATCAATACGGCTGTACTCGCCATAAACATTGTTATCGCAGATGAAGATTGCAGGTAACTTCCAGATAGCAGCGAGGTTTAGCCCCTCATGGAAGGCGCCAATATTTGTCGCACCATCACCAAAGACAGCAACTCCGACGCTATCTTTACCGAGTAATTGATAAGCGAGTCCTGCGCCAGCAGCGATCGGAATTCCGCCACCAACAATTGCCGATGTTGGTAAAAGTCCCAGGTTCATATCAGCAAGGTGCATTGAACCGCCTACGCCACCACAGCAACCAATGGTTTTACCCATAATTTCGCCAAGGACTGACTCTGGTGTTAAACCAAGAGCTAATGCAACGCCATGACCACGGTAGGTTGCCATTACGGTATCGGTTGTCCGCAGCTCTGCAGCGAGCGCGATATCAAGCGCTTCTTGGCCAAGACAGAGGTGAGTAGTACCTCTAATCAAACCAGCGGCAAAGAGACCATTGATTTGATTTTCAAATTCTCTGATTTCAAGCATTCGCTCATAACCAGCAACCTCATCAGTCTGAACTGCCTTACGTCGTTCGAGTTGAATACTCATTATTTCAACCCCTCCATTTCCCACCAGGTTTTCGGAGTTTTACCGGTTGCGATAGCTTCTTTAAGTTGTCGTGCAACATCTTCTTTTGTTGGAATGTAGCGCGTCTCAAGTGGGCCGCTATATGGCACGGGAATGTCAGGAGCGGTAATTCTAAATGGCGCTGCTTTTAACTCTCCGAAGAGCGCTG
>RFXN01000206.1 GCA_009921625.1 Candidatus Fonsibacter lacus
CTTGGTAATGGCGCACGTCATCTATGGAATTCCGATTTGTACTTTAATTTTTAGAAATTATTACGCCGGAATTCCCGATGAATTGATTGAGGCAGGCCTTGTCGATAAGGCGTCGCGGGTGCGAATTTATCGCTCCATCATCTTGCCGCTCTCACTTCCAGCATTCGTGGTCGTTCTTATCTGGCAATTTACCTCTGCGTGGAATGACTTCCTCTTTGCGATCTTCCTTACCGGTGGATCACCGAAGTTATCGGTGGCGACTACAGCGCTCAACTTCATCACCGGCTCAAGCAATCAGGTCTTCTATGGCTTAAATATGACGGCATCACTTATCGTCTCGTTGCCAACGTTGATTGTTTATATCTTCTTAGGGCGTTACTTCCTTCGTGGATTACTCAGCGGCTCCCTTAAGGGATAAAAACGTTCGCACCTTGAAGTAAGTCCTCTGCTCGTGAAATAGCGAGCTTCTTCTGCGCTTCATCGAGGTAATTGACCTGAGAAATACCTACTACTCGTACCGCCATGATGGTGCCAGCATGCAATGAAACATTCGCAGGCACTATGCCGCCATACTCCTGGTAGCTATCAAAAAAGTTTTTTAAAGTTTGCGCGACTAGATTACGTTGGCTCGCACGTTTGATTGCTTTGAGATGTAAGTGCGCTGACATGTATGCCAAATCAAAGACCGGCGCACCTTGATGAGTCACTTCAAAATCAAGAACCCAGGTTCCGCTCTTTCCATGGAGAATATTTTTGCCATCCCGCCATAAAAAGCGCCGGCCCGTAAATCAAAGAGGCGTTTCTTACCCGCAACGATGCGCGGTGGAAGTTCACGCCCGCGCGTTTTGGTGTGCCAGGTAGCAAGCACTCTTCCTAACGTTGTACCCACCTCTGGTTCGATGACGCCATCGAGCATCGCATAGCGCCAATCACGCATATCCTCGCCAGCCAATTCGATCGCAATCGCAAGATCTTCCTCGCTTCGCGAAATGAGCGCAGGCACATGTTCGGGGGTCAGCTCTCTAAATAATTCAATGGCATCTGCTTCGGCAAGAATTCGATCAACATCTGCCTCCCATTGACCGGGAACGCGCAGTTGGGCGAGCGCGCGTTTTACTACCGCGCCACCACCTGGCCAGGAAACCTTCGCAGTGTCACAAGAGACTCCACCAGATAAAAGTTCTACGTCAAAGTGATGATTACCAAGTAAGTTCTCTAGCGTGCTTTCTGCGAAAACTTCGCTCATGGAGCAAGCGCTATCAATTCTGCGATATGTAGAACTTTGGTCTTTACTCGAGCCTTGCGGAGCGCAGTTTTAAGTTGGCGAGTACATCCTGGGTTAACGCTCACCAGATAATCAAGGTTGAGCTCCTTAATCGCGACAACTTTCGGTGCGATCACGCGCTTACTA
>RFXN01000207.1 GCA_009921625.1 Candidatus Fonsibacter lacus
CACTTGGGCAAGAATTACTAATGAGCGATTATTTTCCTGAGATCCATCGCCAGCTAGATTTGAAAAATTGGAGGCAGCTGCAGGTGGCCAAAGTACCTCTAGCGAAACATCATCAATTCTTGCAATATCGCCAGCTCCAACTTTTAATACTTCGTAGTTAGAGAGCTCCTCTCTAGAGATATTCCCATTACTCCAAATCTGTCCAATCTCTCGCTTTCTTAAAGCTCCAGAAACCCCATAGTAATGATCAGCATGATTATGACTTAAGACAATTAGTGGCAGATGCTTGATACCGATGCTCTTTAAACAACGATCAAGTAGATCAGGGTCAGGACCAGCATCAAATAGCAGAGCGCTACTAGCAGAAATCTTGAGCACCAGAGCATCGCCCTGACCAACATCGCATTGCACTATGCGCCAAGCATCTCCCGGAAAGCTAGCCTTACTAAAAATTCCAAAAAGGATTAGTGCAACTAGTGCTGCGATTCCAATTCTTCTCAAAGGCGCAAAGAATAAAACTGCAATAACTAGAGCCAGAGTTATCAGTAGAAGTTGATGTGAGAGCGAAAGCGTTGGCGTTTGAACAGAGAGTGATGCAATGTAGGCAATCCAACGAGCAAGAAACTCTGCAATAGCAAATAGCCCCTCTGATAAGAAGGCGATCGGAAGAGTAAGCACTGAAAGAAAACCAAGAACGGTCACCGGAGCTACTAAAAGTGAGGTCACGATATTAAATGCAATAGCAAGAAGTGGAGCTTGGGCGGTAAAGGCAATCAGATAAGGCGTGCAGAGCAGGGTTGCAGCAGTTGAAACCGCAACAATTTCAGCCAGCCAAGATGGTAGAAATCTAAGTAGGTATGCCTTAATTCCAGGTGAGAGAAATATCAAACCAGCGGTAGCAAGAACAGAGAGGATAAAGCCAGGATCTTGTCCCTGAAAGGGATCAAAGAGAAGAAGAACAATTACCGCGCTAGATAAGGCGGCTGCGGCATTTGCACGATTGCCAGTGGCAATTGCCAATAAGACTACAAGAGCCATTAGCCCAGGTATCCCCCAAGATCATTCCAGGAATTAGCGCGCCAGAATCACTCTCATATACCGCTGCTTGATTGCGAAATTTAGATCGAATCTCTGCAAGTAACTGACCCAGCGCCCCTACCTTGGATAGTTGATTAAATTCCTCATCTGCAATCAAGAGAGCCGCTACTCGTCGCTCTTTACTCTTTATCAGCCTTCCTTGGAATTGAACTAAATCTCCGGGAGTCAACTCCACTTTCTTTGGGATCAAAACTCTAGTAACAACTCTTACTTTATAACTTGTCTTCTCACTTTCTACATAAGAAGCTCTCGCTAGAAATGAACTCTGTGAGGGATTGAGGTT
>RFXN01000208.1 GCA_009921625.1 Candidatus Fonsibacter lacus
AATACGTGTGGTACAACTGGTCACAATACGACAGCACATCCACAGGATTAGGCAGACTAGACCTGTCATCTTTGGTAGCGACAAACACCCCAGCGCACGCATCAGACCTCATGCACACCTCAACAGCGAACGTCCTATCATGCGCCACCTACGATAATAAACGGGTGTTCGCAGTATCAGGCGCAGGTGTCTATGTTGAAGACTCAGCGAACTATGTGACACAAGGAGAAATCGTCACAGGCATCTACCGATGGGGTATCCCAGACCGCAAATTCGTAGCCAAATTCGACATCCGAACCACCCCGCTATATGGCACAATCACCCCATACGTATCATTAGACAGCGGCGCATACAGTTCGATGACACCCCACGAAACAGCGCTCGCCACAGAAGCAGTTGCAACAGGTCCACAAACAAAATTCATTGAAGCCAAATTCAAACTAGAACTCAACCGAGGGTCAGCAACCACAGCGCCAACCCTCACCCGATGGATGGCTAGAGCCTACGCTTCCCCAGCCCGAAGCCAAGTATTCCGAGTGCCTCTACTCATGCACCACAAACTACGGGTACATGACACCGAGTACTATTTTGATGTAGAATCAGAACTGCAAGCACTACGGGACTTGGTAACAAATCCTATAGTGGTAAACTATCAAGAGAATTTGGAAACATATTCTGTTGTAGTTGAAGATTTAGAATTTCAGGTTGTCGACGGATACCAGCAAGACTGGGATTTGGAAGGAACCTGTACGGTTACAATGCGTTCGGTACAAGATTAGGAGTATAAATGGCAGCAGTCACTAGACGGTCTTATGCAGGTGCGGCTCCCGCTTGTACACTCACGAACTCGATTACCGCTGGTGACACTTCAGCACTTTTAACAGGAACTGTTACAGCGTGGAATAACACCGCGAGCGGTCCGTTCTATATGGTGATTGACCCAGGTTTGGCTACTGAAGAAAAAGTTTTGGTTGGTTCACGCACAGGTTCATCGTTGTCTTCGATGACTCGTGGTGTTGATGGAACTACTGCAGCGTCACATTCCGCTGGTGCAACATGCTATCCAGTTTTTACTGCGGTTGACGCAGACGAGGCTAACCGTCTTGCTGCGGTGATGACGACTCGTGGCGATTTGTTGACTCTCAATTCTTCTGGTGACCCTGCCCGTATTGCTATTGGTGCTAATGGTTATTTGCTAACCTCGAATGGTACTGATGCAACTTGGGCTGTCGCTCCGACTTCAGGTATTAGTTCGGGTGATGACAGCGCAATCGTTTTAGGTTCACAGATATTCGGTTAACATAGGAGATAACAATGGCAACATTTACTAAAAAAATTCTTTCAGCAAGCACAGATGGCAAAGCGATTAAGGTTGCTGC
>RFXN01000209.1 GCA_009921625.1 Candidatus Fonsibacter lacus
TTAAAACTCAATCCACTCCGAGAAGTGGTTGCCGGGAAAAAGATTGTCGTTGTTGATGATTCCATTGTCCGTGGTAATACTCAGAGAGCAATAGTTCGGATGCTCCGAGAGGCAGGCGCAGCGGAAATTCATGTGCGAATCTCTTCACCTCCCGTTAAATGGCCTTGTTATTTCGGCATCGATTTTGCAACCCGCGCTGAGTTAATTGCTGCGGGCCTTGATACTGAAGAAATCCGCCGTTCAATTGGGGCAGATTCCTTGGGTTATGTCTCACTTGAAGGGTTAATTGAAGCGACCACTATCGCCGAATCGAAGCTATGTACTGCATGCTTCACTGGTAAATACCCAATGCCAATCCCTGAAGAGACCAACAACATCAAATTGTTATTGGAAGAGGCATGAGCACTTACGAAGCGGCGGGTGTAAGTATCGAAGCCGGCAATCGCGCCGTGGAATTGATGAAAGAATCGATTGCAAAAGCACAACGCCCTGAAGTCTATGGCGGAATAGGTGGATTTGCTGGTCTCTTTGATGCAAGTGCATTGAAAAAATTTCAACGACCTTTACTTGCCACATCCACAGATGGCGTTGGCACAAAGACAGAAATTGCCAGACAACTTGGAATCTATAACACCATTGGTGAAGATCTTGTAGCAATGGTGGTTGATGATTTAGTGGTCTGCGGCGCAGAATCACTTTTTCTCACTGATTACATCGCCGTTGGAAAAGTTATTCCAGAGCGCGTTGCTGAAATAGTTTCTGGAATTGCAAGTGGATGTGCGAAAGCTCGCACTGCGCTCATTGGTGGCGAGACTGCTGAGCACCCTCAACTTCTCAAAGAAGATGAATTTGATATCGCTGGAGCAGCGACCGGTGTAGTAGAAGAAAGCAAACTGCTTGGCGCCGAGAAAGTTGAGGTCGGTGATGTTGCAATCGCAATTTCAAGTAGCGGCGTGCACGCAAATGGTTTTTCACTAGTTCGCCACATCATCAAAGAAAATAAAATATCTCTCGAAAAAGAAATCTCAGATTTAGGAAAGACCTTAGGCGAGGCCCTCTTAACTCCAACTAGAATTTATGCTGCAGATCTTTTAGATCTCATTAATGAAATAGAAGTACATGCGATGGCACATATAACTGGTGGCGGCTTAGCGGCAAACACTGAGCGAGTACTTCCGAAAACAATGCACCTAACAATTGATCGATCAACTTGGCAACTGCCACCGCTCTTCTCCTATCTGCAGAGCGTCGGTGCGGTGCCAGCCGAAGATCTCGAGCGGACCTTTAATTGCGGGGTCGGGATGGTCGTACTCGCACCGGATAAATCGGTCACGCCAACCCTCGAACTCCTCCGCCGCCAGGGCCATCAGGCGTGGGAA
>RFXN01000210.1 GCA_009921625.1 Candidatus Fonsibacter lacus
TAAAGACGCGGTAATAAGGCGAGGCATCGGTTCCGCATCCTGCAGTCCACTGCCATCCATGGGCATTTGAAGCGACATCATTATCAATGAGGTACTTCATAAAGAAATTAGCGCCATGTTGCCACTCAATATGAAGGTCTTTGACTAAGAAAGATGCCACAACCATACGAGTTCGATTGTGCATCCAGCCTTCTTTCACAAGTTGGCGCATTGCGGCGTCAACAAAGGGGTAGCCCGTTTTTCCTTCACACCATGCTTCAAATTTTTTACCTGGTTTGTCATAGCGCATCTTCTTGAACTTAGCATCGTAATAATCGCGTGAAGTATGAGGGTTGTGGTGGAGCACATCGGCGTAAAACTCGCGCCATGCAATCTCTTTGCGATAAACCTCGTGGCCTTTTGATTGGCCAAGGGCAGCAAGGATTGTGCGGGGATGAATTTCTCCCCAACGCAAATGTGGACTTAAGCGACTTGTTCCTTCAATGCCAGGAATATTTCGTGCATCGCCGTAATCATCTGCTGCTTTTTTCAAGAATGTCTTAAAACGATTTAGCGCTGCCTTCTCTCCAGCTTCTTGGATCACAACACCGTCCGGTGTTTCCCATACAGGCAAATGTTGATCGCCTTTCTTTGGCGATACCCACTTTGGATTCTTCGGCGCGGCGACTGGAGCGCGCCAACCATGGGCTAACCATGCGCGATAAAAAGGCGTGTAAACCCGATAGTTAGTTCCATCATCTTTTCTTACTCTGCCTGGCGCAACTGCGTAGCCACTTCCTAATTGTTGTAACTCAATACCAGCTGCCTTGAGTTCTAGATCGCGTGCTTCTCCATATGGTGCAAATGGAAAGGCAGAATGAACCGAGTCGACTTTGTAGCGCTGCATTAAATCGTTGATAACATCGACGGGCTTTCCGCTGATAACAAATAGATTGCCATCTAAAGTCTCATTAAGCGCGTAAAGTGAAGCAGAGAGATATGCCCTGCGATGAGGACCCGCACTTTCTGAAATTTCGTCATCCAAAATGAATAATGGAATTACTTCATCGGCATCATCTAGCGCTGCAAGTAGAGCTGGATTATCAGAAAGTCGGAGATCTCTTCTAAACCAGAAAATCGCCCTCTTGCTCATGACGCGATTCAACTAGTTAGACCATACCAATGCAACAGAAGCCTTAATTCACCGAGTAGATTCGGGTTCTAAATTCCAGAACGACCGAGGAAATCACAGATGAAGAAGCTTCTCACAGCACTTTTATCCGTAATTGCATTGCTTCTCAGTGGAATTCCAGCGCTGGCAGCGCCCGACTCAATCAAACTCACCGTCCACTATCAACGCCCTGGGGGAGA
>RFXN01000022.1 GCA_009921625.1 Candidatus Fonsibacter lacus
GTCCTAATCTCAACTTGTATTGGGTTGCCCGCTCCATAGGCAATCGCATTGCTCAATAGGTTGCGAAAGATTCGATCCATACGACGTGGATCTACGACTGTCATGACTGGCTCACTTGGGTGTGCATAATGAAAGGTAGAGCCATGTCCGTGCGCGATTGGATTAAGAGCTTCAAGCGTCTTCTCAACTAAAGAAACAATATCGACCACTTCAGGTTCTAGACTGACAACACCGGCATCGAATCGACTTACCTCGAGGAGTTCTGTCAAAAGATTTTCGAATCGTTCTAGTTGTGCTGTAAGTAACTCGGCGCTTCGTGAAATGGTTGAATCAAAATTATCTCGCTGTCTATAGATCAAGTCAGAAGCCATTTTTAAGGTTGTCAGTGGAGTCCTTAGTTCATGAGAAACATCCGAGACGAAACGTTGTTGTACCCGCGATAAATTCTCTAGGCGTGAAATCTGAATCTGTAGCGTATTGGCCATCTCATTAAATGAAAGTGCAAGGCGAGCAATTTCATCCGCGCCTTCAACCTGCATGCGTTCTGCAAAATCTCCTGCCGACAATTTTTCAGCAATCTCCGCTGCACCTTTGATTGGGGTAATCACCTGACGAGTGGCAACCCATACAATAAAGAGCAATACTAAAACTAGAGCAATTGCACCAATAAAAAGTGTTCGGGAAATTAATGAAATTGTGGCATCTTCAGGAGCAGAGCTATAAAGAAAATACATTTCAAACTTGCCGAAGTTTTCGATATTAAATTGCCCGCCAACAAGCAATGCGGGAACTCGTTTCTCAAAAGATACTGGAGTGGAGTATGAACTCGTATAAATAATTTCACCATATTGATACTGAAGTTCCTTTGATGCCAATACTTTCTTTCGCAAATCTATAGGAATCGAACTTTTTGAAATTTGATTGGTAGCTCGTTCATATAAATAGAAATTCGTTGATTTTGAATTTGCCTGCAAAATTTCTATCTCAGGGTTTCGCTCATTTCCCTTTGTATCTGCAAACTCCGTGATCGTGCGATCAATAGCATCTCGAAAGTCAGCAACGGAGGTAATCTCTGCCAAAGCAAACCTATTCTCTGTCTGAAATAACTTAGATTGACTTTCATTAAGCGCAGACTCGATTTTGGATTCTCGGATGCCATCTCCAAGTCTCTGATTGAGAACTGAAGCTAATGTTGAAACTAAAATGGTAGATAATAGGAGGGTGGTGCCAAGAACTCTAAAGGAGAGAGAATTTGTAAAGCGCATTATTTTTGTTCTGTGAAATTACCCGCGCGGTAGCCGACGCCTCTTACTGTGAGTACCAATTCGGGTTGATTAGGGTCGCGCTCAATTTTGGAGCGAATTCGCTGAATATGCACGTTGACTAGGCGAGTGTCAGAGGAGTGTCGATAGCCCCAGACTTCAGCGAGTAGCGCTTCGCGCGTGAATACTCGACCGGGCTCCCTAGCAAGTGCCAGCAATAAATCGAATTCCAAACGAGTGAGCGCGATGACGTTATCGCCACGGCGTACCTCGTGAGCAACTAGATCAATAGATACTCCACCAAACTCTAATTTAGAACTTGCAGCGACCAATGTGGTCGTTCTTCGTAAGCGCGCTTTGATTCGCGCAAGGAGTTCATTAGTTTGAAATGGCTTGACGATGTAATCATCTGCCCCAGCTTCTAGCCCTTTAACCACATCTAACGTCTCCCCTTTTGCTGTCAACATAACAATTGGAACCATCGATTCCGCTCGAATTAATTTGCACCATGACTTGATCTCCGCGTGAGACCAAATCAACTTCCATACCCTCGCCGGTCAAAACGATGGCGAGCATTTCTGCTAAATCTTGGTCATCATCGACAACCATTATCAGCGTCATTAGCTGCCATGCTCCCAAGAATTGAGGTACTGCTCTTGAGCAGGAGTAAGGGTATCGACAGCGCCACCCATACTCTTTAGCTTAAGCGTTGCTACCTCTTTATCAATCTCGGTAGGCACTGCATGTACTCCAGGCTTGAGGTTCTTCGCATTATGAACTAACCATTCAGCGGTCAACGCTTGGTCAGCAAATGAAAGATCCATTACAGCCGCTGGATGTCCTTCTGCGGCGCCAAGGTTTACCAATCGACCTTCAGCAAGTAATAACAGTCTGCGTCCATCTTTCATTACATACTCATCTGTTTGATGACGTATCTTCGAATTCTTGCGAGCATTCTTCTCTAGCCAGGCGACATCAATTTCAATATCGAAGTGGCCGGAGTTTGCCATGATGGCATTATCTTTCATCAATTCAAAGTGCTCTGCGCGTAGTACATCGCGATTGCCAGTTACAGTAATAAAAATATCGCCAATCCGTGCTGCATCATGCATGGTCATTACTCGATATCCGTGCATCATCGCATCGAGAGCCTTTGTTGGGTCAATCTCGGTGATAACCACTTCAGCGCCTAAACCTTTTGCACGCTCTGCTACGCCGCGCCCGCAATATCCAAATCCGGCTACCACAACAACTTTGCCAGCCACCAAGGTGTTAGTCGCACGAAAAACTGCATCGAATGTTGACTGACCTGTTCCATAGCGGTTATCGAACATGTGCTTGGTATCGGTGTCATTAACGGCAACCATAGGGAAAGTTAGAGCTCCATCTCGCGACATCTGGGTTAACCGAATAACTCCAGTTGTAGTCTCTTCACAGCCACCAAGAATTGTCGGTAGTAGCTCTCGACGCGTGGTGTGAAGTGTGTTCACTAAGTCGCAGCCGTCATCAAAAACGAAATGGGGCGTAATATCGAGAGCAGCATTAATGTGCTCGTAATAGCCATCGCGATCAATTGCATTCTTGGCAAATACGCTTATGCCAAATTCATGAACTAGCGCTGCAGCGGTATCGTCTTGAGTGGAGAGCGGATTCGATGCGCAGAGCGCCAATTCAGCTCCACCGGCAGCGAGAGTGCGCATCAGGTTTGCCGTTTCTGTGGTCACGTGCATGCAGGCTGAGATGCGAACACCTTTGAATGGTTGTTCGAGCGTGAAGCGATCGCGAATTTGTGCCAACACCGGCATGCTTCGCTCTGCCCATTCAATACGCTTCTTGCCTTGTGCTGCCAATTCGGCATTGGCGATATCGCTCTTAATTATCGTGGAACTGCTCACGTGACGGGCCTCTCTGTAGCATCATGAAGTTTGGTGAGCGTTACTTTACCGCCCTTTGCCAGTTGCCACCCAGAGAGAACCGCTTCCAGCAAGGGTGTACTTACCAGGGGCTAAAAGCGCTCCCATGTGGTGATGAACTTCTGCATATTCGCCTGCATTTGCCGAGTCTGCTATTCGCGCGCGCCCCTGCCATGCAAATGCGATGGCAAAATTCTCAAGAGTTAACTCAACTTCGATCACGCCGTGAAACTCTTGTAGAGCGAAATCAGAGATTGGTGGCGTCCATTCATGATGATTTGAGGTTCCTGTCGGTGTGATGGGAATGGCAATCGCGCTCTCGCTATCGAGAACTTTCAGAAAATTTTCTTTATCGATGGGTTTATGGGTTAAGCCACCGCGAAGGACATTATCGCTATTTGCCATTACTTCCACGACGGTGCCATTGAGATAGGCGTGCACGCATTTTGGGGGCAGGTAAAGACTCTCCCCTGGTTTTAAGAGCACCAAATTACAGAGCAAGGTCGCCAATGGATCTAGTTTTGGAGCATAAAGCTCGATCAATTCAGTGGTCCACTTTTCGCGAATTGGATCAAGGTTAGCGATATTCCAGTGGAGTTCTTCTAAAATGCCAGAGTTATCTTCAATGCCAAGTAGATTATTTAAAATATTTTTTATAGAACTTCCCATGCGGAGCGGTTTTGCAATGAGCTCGTTAATTTTCTCTGATTTGAGCTTATCAACTCGAAAAATAATCTCTTCCCTGCTGGAGAAGCCAACATATGCTTGAAATTCTGTGAGCGCAACAACCATTTCGGGTTTGTGATTTAGATCAGAACAAACACCACGTAAAGATGGAATATCAGTTAGCGCTGGATGTACTTGGAGAGATAGTGAGCGCTCTACCGCGAGAATTTTTGCCAGAAAGGGTAGTTGTCCCTGTGATATCCCCAAATCCCCCTGGGAAGTTAATTGATTAAGAAATTTCAGTTCTCCACTCAGCGGAGATGGCCCATGAGGATTATCGCCAAACCAGAGTTCGGCTTCGGGTTCGTCGCTCCGAGTTACGCCTCTATGTTGAGCCAATACCTGCCGAGAACCCCAGGGGTAATTCTTAATGACCCCCTCGATCGCATAAATTTTTCTTGCTGGTGAAGTCATCCTCGCTTGGTGGCAGAGTCGATAAGTAAGATGGGTATTCCATTTCGTATCGGATAATCCAGTACACACTTCTTGCAGAACAGGGATTCGGTTTCTAAAGCTAACTCTCCACGACACTGAGGGCAGACAATTATTTCAAGAATCTTAGGATTCACTATCACTGCCGAATCACCTCCAATGCTGCATCGCGGATAGCGCACATTATCTCATCGTTATCCGCTTCAACGTTAAGTCTCAATAAAGGCTCAGTATTTGAAGGGCGGACATTGAGCCACCAACGCCCAGAGCTGATGGTCAATCCATCGAGCCTATCTACCTCCCCTTCTCCAGAAAAATGATTTTCTACCCGATTCATTGAGGCAATCACATCGCTAACTTTTGAATTAATTTCTCCACTTCCCGAATACTTTCGATACTTACCGATGATCTCGGAAAATAGCGTTGAGTCTGTCGAATGACCTAGCGCTGCCAGCGCATAAAGCGCGGCAAGCATCCCTGAATCAGCATTCCAAAAATCTCGGAAGTAAAAATGTCCCGAATGCTCGCCGCCAAAAATCGCTCCAGTTTCTGCCATCTGAGCTTTGATATTGGAATGGCCAACCTTGCTCCGTGAGGCTACTCCGCCCCATTGTTTAATAACTTCAGGAACTATTCGCGAGGAAATTAAACTATAGATAATGGTACTGCCAGGTGCTTTCGCTAACTCGCTTTCAGCAATGAGTGCAGTAAGCAATGAAGGCGCTACTAAGTCACCACTCTCATCTACTAAGAAACAGCGATCTGCATCGCCATCAAAGGCAAGTCCCACATCTGCGCCTTCGGAAACTACACGATGTTGAAGATCTTTCAAGGTGGAGCTGTCAAGTGGATTAGCCTCGTGATTAGGAAATGTTCCATCAAGCTCGAAATACATCGGGACTATAGTGAGATTTAATGGTCCCAAAACTCTAGGCACAGTGTGGCCAGCCATACCGTTTCCTGCATCGATAACTACTTTCAGTCGCCTGATATCCGAACAGTCAACAAGACTTCTAAGGTGCGCTCCATACTCTTCGAGAAGTTCTATCTTTCGTTCTACTCCGTGAGTAGATGAAGTTGGCAAATTATTGTCAATCAAGGCTTTTCTAATCTCTGCTAAACCACTCTCTGAGCCAATAGGCTTGGCACCAGCTCGCGCCAATTTAATCCCGTGGTATTGAGCAGGGTTATGACTGGCAGTAAACATCGCCCCTGGAATATTGAGTTTTCCGGTAGCAAAATATAATTGATCTGTCGCCGCCAATCCTATGTTTACAACATTTGTACCGGTCACACGCACTCCATCGGAGAATGCAGCGACTAAATTTTCAGATGATGGCCTCATGTCGTATCCGACAACAATTTCTTTACTAGAAACTAAATTAGCAAAGGCAACTCCGATATCCCGACAGAACTCTTCAGTGATCTCACTACCTACAAGTCCTCGAATGTCATACGACTTAATTACGCTCGCAAGAGAATCGTCTGTGTACGGCACACTTGTTATTCTGAAGGAAGGGCGCGTAAATGTCCACGTCGACCGATAGTGGGTTGATTCTGTTGCGGATTCGACGTAATAACACTTCGTACAGCATCTGCAATCGCGAGTAAATCATCATCACTTGGACCACCAGTGTTTTCTTCACTTGCCAGGCGAATGAGTTCCCAGCCCTTTGGTGCAGTGAGTTTTGCAGCGTGTTCATCACATAAGTCATAACTGTGGGGTTCTGCGTATGTCGCAAGCGGACCTAAGACAACAGTTGAATCGCTATAAATGTACGTCAAAGTTTGAACAGCAGGGTGGACACACCCGGTGCGGGTGCATCGCCTTGTCGCGGGACGTATTCTGGCCATGGATACACGCTATATCTCAACAACTTTCCAAGTTGGGATGCCACTCCGAGCAAACATCACCGTGAAATTGTTCTGGTTGCCGGCAATAGAGCTCTAGGAGGCGTTTGGAATAAATAGCCGCGAATCGACCACTGGAAGAGTAGTCAATGCTGAAGCGAGCGCAGGGGCTATTGAGGTAACTGCAATGCCCGAGTTATTTCCCAACGTAAATCCCAAGTGCATCGGAGCACCGCCTGTGCTAATCCTTAATTGCCGAATACTTTTGGAGACTTTCCATATGGCCATCGAATCCACCTTGACAGTTTTCGTGCTTTTCTTACCATCAACGCTGGTCGCTATCAGAGTAACTTGTGGCGCATCCGAGACAATACTCAACCATCCTGCTTGTTCTGGAAGAGAAATACTCTCTTCTGAACTTTGATCGGCGCTGCTCGCCCACGCCAATTCGGTAATTGCGCCACTCGTGCCAAAATTTCCACGAGTCATCACTGCCGCAACAGCAGCTTCACTTGAATTTACTTTGATCGAAAAAAGTCGGCTCTCAGGAAGCGATCCCAAATCTACTTCGACCACTCTCTGGGATGGGATACGTAATGAATCTAAGCCCACAGGCGCAAAAACCCCAGATGGGGAAATGTAGGTCACCTGAATAATTGCATCACTCTCTCCTGGAACAAATAGCCGCAATTTTTGAGATGCAAACGTAGATTTCTCAACAAGTTTGTTGCCAGGAATCCCCGGGATAACTATGGACTTACTTGGCGTGATTGATGGCGCCACGTAATCGCCACCCAAAGTCTTCAGTCCCTTTCTTCGCTCATCAAAAAGCGCAGCTTTGATTAATCCCGAACGTGAAACAATATGAAATACTGTCAATTTTTTCCCCGGCATAAAAGTTGTCAGTGAATAATTCTTTGCACTACGTGCCGGAATCGTCAATATTCGAGATGACTCTTGCCCATCCTCACTCCACATCTCAACATCTATAATCGCTTTCCCAAGATTTTCATTTATAAATTGGAAATAACCAAGACTTGTCACATCACTTGCGCCACCCACAAACCAAAACTCCCCCGCTGAAGCGCTGCATTGGGTCAGGCCGAGCCATATTCCGGGTTTAGCAGAGACGACAAGAGGCGTGGGAGCCCTGCCAGTCACCACACGCGCCTTCTCTGCAAGAGGCACCACTCGGTTTTTCCCCTTTTTCAAAGCGCGATTCTTTTGATCCACCAGGGCGCTTTTCACACCTTTATTGGCCAAATAAATTGCACCAGTAGTGGGGCCATTTTTTGCAGGGCAGATAAAAGTAGAAACGCTCTCGACATGCACCCTTGGTTCTTGATCGCCTTTGAGGGCGTTGGTACTTGCCATGAGTCCGAAAAAAATAACGAGAATTAGGGTTCGAGTTTTCATGATACTTCCTCATCTGGAAGTTCACTTTGTCGTCGTCCACGAGGTAGAGCGAAGAACAGCAAGAGCCCCAGCGCAGCCAACTGGAGCGCTATCCCTGCTCGGTGAGCCGTTCCTTCATGAAAAAGCACAACTCGACCCATATCTGGAATCTCAAATTGAGTCAGGCCCAATTCAGACTTAGTTGGAAAAAGAACTTTTCCAGCATGGAGGGCGCGCCAATGAGGATTAAACACTTCCGCTAGTTGAACCGTTCCCGGCGATGGCACATCAAATTCTGCCCCAAGCACTTCCGATGGAAGTACGAGAATGTTGCTCTCGAGCTTCCCGTTCTTCTCACCATCCGCTAATCGAGGCGAAAATTTGATTCGAGAAGTTAAACCAGAGATTTGCCACAAAATGCCATCGCTCGTTGCGGAGAGTCTAGTGAGACCACCAATTCCATCAATCTTTCTGGCAAGAGAATTATTTTTCTTGCCATCCTCCAGATACAAATAACGTATTCCAAATTCTGCCAACGTAGCTGCTGGAGCATCACCAACTCCGGCAGTTATTTGACTAACGCTCTTGGTCAAGAGCGGCACCTCTGCAGGCAGAGCCGACAACTGACCCATCTGAAGATCTCGATCTCGCAGCACAACATAGGCGAAGTTCTTAACCCCTTGCTGTTCTTCGCTCTTTAGAATTAACGTTTTTGGCCTATCGGGGTTTGTTGTAGCGGTGGAAATAAACGCCGGCAATACAGACGAACTTACTGACCTCACTGGAGCGCTCGCTGCGCTTGTCGCCCACCAGAACAGGTTTGTGGAAACCGAATACAGAACAATGATTGCGACGATGGCTGTCGCAAAATGAGCGCGACCCAAAGAAGAGTCTCGTAGCCGCCTTAGGCGCCCCATGCTTAGCCGCGCAAAAGCAATTGATGAATAACAGATTGATACCGTGAGGAAACCTCCTGGCCATATTTCCGATGTAAGGGAATTGCCAATAGGTGAGATAGAGAGCGCAGAGATGAGCCCTGCCATCGCGAGAGTTCCGAGAATGACCCACGATTGAGTAAATGCTCTCCGTGAAAAGAGCGCAACAACTCCCATTATTAGTGAAATACCAATCACATAAGTAGGAATTGCATTTAGTGGTTGGAGGTTTCCTGTAAGAACTCGAAGCGGCGAACCAAAGTCCACTGGAATGCCCTGATCAAGGAGAAGTGATTTCGGTGAAGTTATATGTGAAAAACTCCACGGGGCCAATGCACAGAACGATCCAAGAAGAATTGTTCCATATTGGAGGGCATATCTTGTTAACAGATTACCTTCACGCCTTAGCATCCACAGATGTACAGCTATGAGAATTATCGCTAGTAGAAAAATTTGGAATGAGAGTGCGGAGAGAACTGCAAGTAGCAACGCTATCGCGCAAGTTCGTCGCCAGCTCATTATTTTTATCTCTGAGTAATTCTCGTCCTTAAAAGCAAGGAGTGCGATTGGCGCAACGATTATCAGCATCACTGTACTTAAGTAGCCCACATTTATGGAAATCAGTAAAAGGGCTGATGATCCATAAATTAGAGCACTGGTCGCCGAAATCCAAGGACCTGCACCAATTTTACGAACGAGAAGATACATCGACCACATCGCAAAAACTGGTGCAAAAATCATGAGTAGAGTGACAAAGCGTGCTGGACTTCCACCGGTGATGAAGGAGACAATTGCAAGTAGCGCACTAAAAGGGTGCATTGCTTTTGGTGAACCAACCCCGAGCGCATGCCACGATTCACCATAACTTCGAAGGAGCGCTCCAGAGCTCTCGCCTGCAATTGCTAGCGCCCCTCCAGCTAAATGACCAAACCGTGCTCTACTGGCAATGAGCGAGAAAATTGTTAGAGAAAATGATGCCAGGAATAGCGGGCGTGTAAAAGTTTCACGCCAGAAGTGAGAATGTGAAGGCGCGAGCAATTCGCTTTCATCTGAATCTGTAGTTAGCGCACCTAACTTGATCTGTTCACTCCATGGTGCAAGAAATGGCCGAATTACCCGCGCTGGAAGGAGTCGCTTTTTTCTTCTCGAGGTCCGCGCTATTCGCAATCGATCTAGCCGAGTGAATAGGAGCGCAACCGCAGTGAGCTCATCGAGAGCATACCCTGGGAGTTTGGCTAGTAAGTATCCAATCGCTCTCATCAGTGACGATGCGAAGATGCGCAGTGCAATCCATGGCAACGTCCAAAGCGGCAAATTGGCTAAAAGGACGAAGGCAGCGTGTCTACGATCAAGCAGATGAGGGCGATGGAATGCGCCGCCTGCAACATCAATTGGTCGACGTTCCGTTGCTGCAGCTTCAGCATGAAAAAGTTTTGCACCCGTCACGCATATCACTTCGTAACCCGCCATCCGAGCGCGCATTCCAAAATCGACATCATCGCGAAAGAGCGGCAGGTTAGGGTCAAAACCGCCAATCTCTTCAAAAAGATCTCGTCGGATAAGAGCCCCTGCCGTGCTCACTGCTAAAACTGGAATCACGCCATCCCCATCGTGTTGACCCTGATCGCGCTCGTTACGCTCAAGGCCAGTCCATCGCGCCCCGTTATGGGCAAGCGTGATCCCTATCTCTAATAAGTGGCTCCGATCGTGCCAACCGAGAATTTTTGGACCAGCAACGCCCACATTGGGCCGTTCGGCAACTGCATGGAGAAGCTCCGCTAAGGAATCTGGAGTTGGCGCACAATCATCATGGAGGAGCCAGAGCCATTCGCTCTCCCGCTCGCTTGATTCGCCGGATTCAGAGATAACTCGATGGACTGGTGGCAATTGAGCTACCGCCAAGGCAACTGCTTCACCAAAGCCAGAGCTTTGCGGGGCGTCAATGAGATCAATCCGAGAGTTGTGCAGCAGGTCGCGCGAGCTATCGGTAGAGCCGGTATCTACCGCAATAAGGAAATCAGGTCCGCGAAGCTGACTTGACAGGGCAGCCACTACTTCCGGAAGCCACCGTGCGCCGTTATGACTGACCAAAATCGCGCTAACGCGTTGTGGGATGGGTGGGTTGAGTTCACTCTCCACGGGGGCGACACTCATACCGCCAACCCTAAGGTGCGAGAGCGAAAAGTGGGTTACCGGCCCGATGATTGGCTAGAAATTCGAGAAGGAAATTAGCAGAGTGAGCGCCCAAGCAAGGCGCACTCACCTTATGAGGGGCTATGCATGGCGACGTTTCAAGCGGCGACGTTCGCGCTCAGAGAGGCCGCCCCAAATTCCAAAACGCTCATCATGAGCAAGTGCATAATCCAAGCATTCACTTCGAACATCACAGGAGAGACAGACGCGCTTTGCTTCGCGCGTTGAACCACCTTTCTCGGGGAAGAAAGCCTCTGGATCGGTTTCGGCACAGAGCGCGCGCTCTTGCCACGAAAGTTCGGCGGGATTTCCACCCTCGAATGGATTGAGCGATGTGCTCATCTACTAGCCCCTAACATGTCTGAGAGAAGTGCCTAGGGAGAATTACACGCGTGTAACTCCCTTTCGTCAAGTTTTAAGCGCTAGAAAAATTCTTTATTATCGCCAATTTGTCGACTATTTGCCGGAATTTTCGCCTGCTCGCCACCGAGTATCACGCCATGCACTTGCGAGCCCTCCCCTATATGAGCGCCATTACCAATGATTGATGCAGAAATTTTGGCGCCTTCCCCGACTACAACGTCATCGCCAATCACGCTCCCCGTCACGATGCAATCTGCGCCCAGCGTCGACCTTCCAATAGCAGAGCCCTCTGAGACTTGGGTGCCATTTCCAATCTGAGCACGTGGATCGATAAAAACTTTCTTCTCTGTGACGCGGAATACTGGAGAGCGAAATTCTCCAGTTACTAAATCAATAGTTGCTTTTAAAAATGCCGCAGGAGTTCCAATATCTATCCAATAACTAGAACTTTTATATGCGATCATCACTTTTCCATCAATCAATAATTGAGGAAAACTTTCACGCTCGACGCTCACCACTCTGTTTGCAGGAATTTCATCGATGAGCTTTCGCGTAAAGATATAACACCCAGCATTTATAAAGTTTGTTGGTGGTGCCGCTGATTTCTCAACAAATTGAAGTATTTTTCCAGAGCTATCTGTTGGAACCGATCCATAGGGGCGGGCATCGGGAACGTGAATCAAATGAAGCGTTGCATCCGCATCCCGCTCTTGGTGAAGAGTTACTTGAGCTCTCATATCATGAGCGCTCAAAATATCTCCATTGAGAATTGCGACAGGTTCAGTGCTCGCGCTCTGTAAATATGAAGCGGCATTGCGAATTGCGCCACCAGTACCCAGTGGTTGCTTCTCAATAGCATGGACTATTTCGACGCCAAAATTTGAGCCATCCCCCAAATACTCGAGAAACTGCTCATTCTTGTAAGAAATCGCCATAATGATTCGAGTTACACCATGTTCTTTTGCATACCCTATTTGGTGCGCGACAAAAGGAACTCCCCCGAGTTTGAGCATTGGTTTTGGCGTGTCTAATGTAAGTGGATGTAATCGCGTTCCTTTGCCACCAACAAGAAAAATTGCTTCCATATCAATTCTCAATAACTTCGAATTACTCAGATGGTGTGCAAACTCAAGCGCCCAGCGGCGCGGGAAATATCATCATCTGTCGCAGTAAGAGCCACACGAACGAAGTTTGCTCCACGCTCACCGTAGAACTCTCCTGGTGTCACCAAAATTCCACGCTCTGCCGCCCATGCGACTGTCTTCCAACAATCTTCGTCGCGTGATACCCAAAGGTATAAACCCGCCTCTGAATGAGAAATCTGAAAACCGGCACCTGCAAGAGCGTTGGCTAGTTTTTCGCGGCGAGCGCGATATCGCTCTTTCTGACTCTTGATATCTTCCGGGTGCGCTAACGCTTCGGCCATTGCGCGTTGAATGGGGGCAGGCATTATCAACCCCAGATGCTTACGTACTTCACGAATTCTTGCGATCAATCGAGAATCTCCGGCAATAAAAGCGGCGCGATAACCAGCAGCGCTAAAACTTTTTGATAGCGAGTGCACAATTAAGATTCCTGAGGTATCTCCGTCGCATACCTGAAATAAGGAGAGTGGGTCGCTATCCCAACCTAGTTCGATGTAACACTCATCGCTGGCCAGAATGGTGTTGGTCTTGCGGGCCCACTGAATGATTTCTCGAAGTTGCGCAGAAGGTAAAACACGACCATGAGGGTTTGCTGGGGAATTAATCCAGAGTAAATCCGCATCAACTGGCCAGGTAGCAAGGTCATCGCTGACAGGAATAACTTCTGCGCTGGCAACAAGTGCGCCGACTCGATATGAGGGATAGGCGATCTCAGGGATGAGAACTTTCTTCGACTCAAGTAAGGTGGGAAGAAGTCCAACCAGCTCCTTCGAGCCAATCGTGGGTAAAAAATCCATTAGGGCACCGGGACTTTCAGTTAAATATCGACTACGTATCCAACGCTCCAGCGCTTGCCTAAGTTCCGAGCTGCCGATGGTCAATGGATACCCGGGTGCATTTGCGCTTGCAGCAAGCTCTCGCTGCATCGATGAGGGCGAATCATCTACAGGGGTTCCAATGGAGAGATCCACCAACCCGTCAGAGTGTGCGCTGGCAATTTTCTTATATGGCGCAAGTAAGTCCCAGGGAAAATCAGGGAGGTTCACGGCGCTGCGCTCCAGTTCCCTACCCTTTCGGGCGAGCCACTACTACTGGATGATCACTCTCTTGTGCCCCAACTTTGCTTGCGCCTCCAGGTGACCCGAGTTCATTGAAGAACTCTTCATTTACAGATTTAAATTCGCTGTACTCACCGGGAACATCAATCCACTGGGCACTCTTCAATGCATGATTTATCTTTCACATCGATACATGGCCCTGCGATGATGTATGTCACGAAACGCTCCTACTCTGTAGACCTAATTAACAGTTCTCAATCCGTTCAGGACCTTCTTTACCGACGAATATTCTCCCATGGGCAAATGTGAGCCTAATTATGCTGCCTTCCTCGCCAATTTCCACTCTATGCTGGAATATGCCGTCTCGTCGGAGAAATGGCCACGTTAAAGTGGGAAGTAAGGGGGCGCTCTTCATGGTCTATCCAGCGCGCATAGCGCCCCCAGATACTTCTACTATCGGGGCGAAAGTATCAATCCGCATCCACGACCAGGAGCCAGGGAAATTTCGTGACCTCCTTGGTCACTTGGTCGACCTGACCCACGTTAGGGACAAGAATGGCGCTATTAAAGAGTTTAATCCCGAGAAAATTGTCGCGTGGAAAGTAGTAAGCAAATAATAATGAAGTGGCAATGCCGATGAAACTGTACGACAGTAAAGAACAACAGCTGGTAGAAGTTGCACCGTCAAAGAGCGGTACGGTTGACATCTATTGCTGTGGCCCGACCGTGTATCGCTTTGCGCATGTAGGAAATTTACGAACTTTTCTTCTGGGTGACTTGGTACGTAGAACTCTCGCAGCTGAAGGGCAAAAATTTAGATATATCCAAAACATCACCGATGTTGGTCATCTCAATGATGATACCCATATTGACATCACTGAAGATAAAATTTTAGCTCAAGCAAAATTAGAAAATAAAGGCCCCTTTGAAATTGCCCAGTTTTATGAAAGCGCGTTTCATCGCGATTTGGCAGCTCTCAATATCCTCGAAGCTGATGCCTACCCCAAGGCAAGCGAATCCATCGGGTTAATCGTGGACTTAATTGCTCAGTTGATTTACATCGGCGCTGCCTATCAAGGAGATGATGGCTCGCTCTATTTTGCTGCTCGAACTTATAAAGATTATGGCGCTATTAGCAAAAACACTCTCGATCAATTACGAGCGGGCTACCGATTTAATCCTGCAGAATCGCAGGCGAAAGAGATTAGTGAAGCCAAGCGCTTTCATGCAGATTGGGCGCTCTGGAAATCAGCCTCAGAGAATCGAGAGATGACCTGGCCCACACCTTGGGGCGTTGGATTTCCAGGTTGGCATATTGAGTGCTCGGCAATGTCTATCCATTATTTCCCCAGCGGAGTTTCACTTCATCTTGGTGGCATTGATTTGCGCTTTCCGCATCATGAAA
>RFXN01000211.1 GCA_009921625.1 Candidatus Fonsibacter lacus
GGATACGAGGAGATGCGGGAACAATTAGAAGACCCCAATCTCCCGGTGACAAAAGATTCAGTTTTAATTCTGCGTGGATGTGGCGCTGTTGGCGTTCCAGGTATGCCTGAATGGGGAATGATTCCTATTCCTAAAAAACTTGCGCAACAAGGCGTCAAAGACATGATTCGAATTACTGATTCACGTATGTCTGGGACATCGTTTGGCGTTTGCCTACTCCATGTTTCGCCTGAAGCAGCAGTTGGTGGCCCGCTTGCCCTTATTAAAAATGGAGACATCATCGAACTAGATGTCGCAAATAAATCAGTCAATGTAAAGATAAGTGGCGCTGAATTTGATGAGCGGCGCAAAAATTGGAAGGGCTTTACCAGTGAACATTTACGCGGCTGGCCACTTCTCTATCAACAACATGTTTTGCAACCAGATCTTGGTTGTGATTTAGATTTCCTACGGGCACCAACTGCGGCGCATCGTAGGTTTGTTCCACCTGTAGTAGGTCGTTCATGACTTCCACGATTGGTGAAACCGCTCCATCATCCACAACAAAGAAAGATAAAATGGAAGGAAGTTCCAAGTGAAGAAAAAATCACTATGGGCGCTCATTGTTGTTGCAGCGCTCGCTTTAGCTGGATGTTCATCATCCAGTAACGAGGCAGCTCCTGCTGCTTCAGAATCAGCTGCTTCGGCAGAACCAGTCAAAGTCACAATCTGGCATAACCTCGGTGATACTCAGAATGCTGAAGCGACTAAGGCGCTAACAGATGCTTACACTGCGGCTCACCCGAACGTTACCTTCGATCTAGTAAGTCAACCTGGTGATAACTACTTCTCTTTACTACAGGCAGCTGCAGTTTCGAAGAGTGGACCAGATCTAGTTTTGATGTGGACCGGTTTATTTGCCCTTAAATATAAGGATTATTTGACCAACCTCAAGGGCCTCGTTCCTGATGATGCGCTTGCCTCACAAGGCTCACTCGAATGGTCCTCTGATAATTTCGATCTCGCTAACGGACCTTATGTTGTTCCACTAGATCGTCAGTTCTACATCGGCTTCTACAACAAGGCTGCGTTGGAGAAGGCTGGAGTTGCAGCAGTTCCTACTAATTGGAATGAGGTCAGACAAAAGGCCCTGAAGAGCTACGCGACTTGTACAACGGTAAGAATGCGTGGAACTCAACAGCAAACGTTGATGCTTATTCAAAGTATGCAGCGCTTAAGTCAAAGGGATGCACGAACTCAGATATCCTGACAAAAACCGATAACGTTGAAGACTTCCTCAATGAGAAGGCGGCAATGATTATCGATGGAACGTGGGATACAAAGAAGTTCACCGACAAACTTGGCGAAAA
>RFXN01000212.1 GCA_009921625.1 Candidatus Fonsibacter lacus
GCCGGAGCGATTGATGCAATTGTGAAGGCTGCTGGTACTGGTTCGATTGGTGATGGAAAAGTGTGGTCCATTCCCGTTGAAGAGGTAGTACGAGTGCGAACCGGAGAGCGGGGCATTCCTGCGCTCTAATCTGAGCAGTAGCAGGTAGATATCTGGTAGTTCGAGGCGGTAGGTAGGCTAGGGGAGTGTTTGATGCGCTCACCTCGCGGATGTCGCGAACTCTTGCCGGACTTCGAAATCGCGGGCGGATCAATCCCGTTGATCTTGAATCAACGTTAGGAGAGATCCGCACCGCGCTATTAGAGGCAGATGTCGCGCTCACTGTTGTTGAACAATTAATAACTGAAGTACGAAGACGCGGCCTGGAAGCGATTTCACTCAAGCAATCTGGCATCAACCCAGCGCAACAAGTTATTACCATCATTCATGAAGAAATCCTCAAAGTTCTCGGTACCAATTCTCGATCTCTTGCCGAATCAAAACGACCACCTTCAAAAATTATGCTTGCCGGTTTGCAAGGCTCAGGTAAAACCACCCTTGCTGGAAAGCTCGCTCTTTGGCTAAAAGAGCAAGGGAATACTCCGCTCTTAGTTGCCTGTGACCTTGCCAGGCCCAATGCGGTGCAACAACTTCAAATCATTGGTGAACAGATTGGCGTTCCAGTATTCGCACCTGAACCTGGCAATGGTCAAGGAGATCCAATCCATGTTGCATCTGAGGGATTAGCGTTCGCGCAGAAGCGGTTACACAACTTCGTCATCTTTGATACCGCCGGGCGCTTAGGCGTTGATGTGGAGTTGATGAAAGAAGCTCGCGCTATTAAAAATGCAATTGAGCCGGACGACACCCTTTTTGTTATGGATGCGATGACTGGCCAAGATGCCGTGAACACTGCAAATGCATTTAATACCGGAGTTGGCATTGATGGTGTAGTTCTTACCAAAGTAGATAGCGATGCTCGTGCTGGCGCTGCCCTCTCGGTCACATCGGTAATCGGAAAACCAATTCTCTTCTTATCCACAGGAGAGAAACCAAAAGATTTTGAACCTTTCCATCCTGATCGAATAGCGCAACGAATTCTCGGTATGGGCGATGTCGCAACTCTTGCCGAACAAGCCAAGAAAGCCCTTGATGAAAAGAGTGCTGCTCGACTCGAAGAGAAATTTGTTAGTGGAGAAGATTTCACTTTTGAAGATTTCTTAGAGCAACTACAAGCGATGAAAAAAATGGGCTCCATGTCAAAGTTGTTAGGTATGTTGCCGGGAATGCCTGGAGCGCAGGGCGTTGCCATGAAGAAACAGATTGAAGCAATAGATGACA
>RFXN01000213.1 GCA_009921625.1 Candidatus Fonsibacter lacus
CTGCTTTGCAAACATCAACCATTTGTCCCGAAGAGACAATCGTGATCTCGCTGCCAGGGCGGATAACTCGCGCCTTGCCAATCTTTAACTTGAGATCCTTATCGACCTCGCCGCGCTTTGCGTACAGAATGCGTGGTTCAAGAATGACAACCGGATCTGGATCTTGAATCGCTGCGCGAGTAAGGGTGTATGCAGATTGCGCATCGCTAAGCATGATTAATTTCAAACCTGGAGTTGCGGTAAACCAGTTCTCTAACGTCTGCGAGTGTTGGCTACCAAAACCAAGTCCTGATCCGCAAGATGCGCGGACAACCATTGGTACCGAAAGTTTTCCATTAGAGAGGTAGCGCATCTTTGCCGCTTCAGTTACAACCTGATCGAGCGCTACTCCCAAGAATTCGATAAACATAATTTCAACAACTGGCTTCGCGCCAAGAATTGCTGCGCCAACTGCAGCACCGGTAAATCCCATTTCCGAGATCGGTGTATCGCGCACACGGACTGGTCCAAATTCAGCAAGGAGGCCTTCGGAGGTCTTAAAGGGGCCTTCCGCTTCTGCAACATCCTCACCAAAGAGCATCACCGTCGGATCGCTTCGCATCTCATCAGCTAATGCATTGACGATTGCTTGCCGGAATTGCATCGCCGCCATGTACACACCCTTCAACTCAGATGATTTGGCTCCGGCTCTCCGACTCACGTGGTGAGACTCACCAGAGTGGGGGCTGGAATCGTTTGCTAGGGTATTGACTGCCGAGCAACCCCGTCAAGGAGCGCCCATGTCGGATTCATCACCGAGCAACCCCGTCAAGGAGCGCCCATGTCGGATTCATCACCAGAGATCGCGCTCCCGCTCGCAGGGGTCCGCGTCCTCGACGCAACGAGCAATATTGCCGGTCCTTTTGGTGGCGCAGTCCTTGCCGACCTCGGCGCTGAAGTAATCAAAATTGAAACCCCGGTTGGCGACCCAGCTCGTTCCATGTCACCAGTAGATGGCGATCGCTCTGCCTACTTTCACATCGTCAATCGAAATAAATCTGTTGAGAGCGTTGATTTGAAATCAGACGAGGGTAAATCTCGCCTCAATCAATTACTTACAAGTGCAGATGTCTTCCTTACCAATTTTCTTCCCGATCGTTTGGCTTCACTAGGAATTGATCCAGAACATCTGCTGGCAAAACATCCGCGCTTAATCTTTGGCAATCTCTCGTCATATGGCAGTACTGGCCCTGATGCTGCAGCGCCTGGTTATGACGCAACAGTGCAAGCGCGAACCGGAATCATGCATGTCACCGGTGAACCTGATGGAAATCCCGTGCG
>RFXN01000214.1 GCA_009921625.1 Candidatus Fonsibacter lacus
GTGGACTGCCGACCATAGTTGGCCAGTCAATTACCCAGTAGTGCTCGGCCATGAATTTGGTGGGCATATTGTTGAGGTAGGCGCTGCAATATCAAGTTGGAAAATTGGCGACCGAGTGGTGAGCGAAACTGCGGCAATCATCGATCACAACTCACCAATGACACGGATCGGGCGTTACAACCTCGATCCATCCCGAAAAGGTTTTGGTTATGGCGTGAATGGCGCGATGACTAAATATGTAAAAGTTCCTGCGCGTTGCCTACATAAAATTCCCGACAATGTTCCTTTTGAGCATGCCGCACTTACCGAACCATGCTCCGTTGCATTTAGCGCGGTGCTTGCGCCGGGATACATCAAGCCTGGCGATCGAGTCGTGGTCTTAGGGCCGGGTCCCATCGGAGTTCTTTGTGCAGCGATGGCGAAGTTAGCAGGCGCCGAAGTGGCGCTCGTTGGATTAGAGCGCGATCGAGAGCGACTTAGCGCAGCAAAGGCATATGGCTGCGAAGTAATTATTGGCGATGCGAAAAGTTGGGCAACAGCTGTAGATGGTTTGGGCGCTGATGGCGTAGTTGATGCAGCGGGAATTTCGGCAACGTTAAAGATTGCTTTGGATTTGGTTCGCCCAGCAGGGTGGATTTCTAAAGTCGGCTGGGGGCCACAACCTCTGGATTTCTCACTTGATCAACTTGTACAGAAAAATGTCACGCTCCAAGGAAGTTTCAGCCACAACTGGCCGATGTGGGAGCGAGTGCTACGCATGATGAGCACTGGACAACTTGATATCACTCCAGTCCTTGGCGGCATTTATCCGCTGGAGCAATGGGAAGAGGCGTTTGAAGCAATGCACTCCGGAAAAATTTTGAAGGCGGTACTTAAACCATGAGCCCCATCAATGCACGGCTAGCAAATAAATCAATCATTGTTACTGGCGGCACCTCTGGCATTGGCGCAGCGATTGCGCGATCAATAGTTAACGAAGGTGGCCAAGTTCTCGTCCATGGCATCAATAAAGAGGAGGGCGAAGCACTTGTCGCATCGCTAGGCAATCAAGCATCTCTTTGCATTGCAGACCTTGCTCATGACTCCGCGCCACAGGCAATCATCAGCGCTGCGCTCGCCGCTTTTGGCAAGATTGATGGCTTGGTAAATAACGCGGCGATTATTGAACGCTCCAATTTAGGTGCGATAACTCCAAATGGATTTGATCAGACCATTGCCGTTAATACCAAAGCGCCACTCTTTCTCATTCAAGCAGCGCATCCACATTTAGTGAAAACTAAGGGCTCAGTT
>RFXN01000215.1 GCA_009921625.1 Candidatus Fonsibacter lacus
CACCATTGCAGATATCTTGGCTAAGTGCGTCTTCGGACTCACGATCTACAAGATCGCTCGCATGAAGTCAGCTGCTGAAGGAATGAAGGAAGAGTAAATCTTCTCTCCATTCTAGTTAAAACTAATAGAGCCGGGCAGGAATTTCTGTCCGGCTCCTTTTATTTCGTTATTTCGCAACGTGAAACGGTAGCGAGTGGTGCTGAGCATTTGTAGGCTGAGAACATGAGTAAGCGACTGCTTTTTATCGAGCATGACCATGTCAGTCCAACAGGGCCACTAGGTGAACGCTTTTCAGATCATGGCTTTGACATTTCAACTCTTCCCATTGTGCCAGCAGAGAAATTTGACGAACCCAACGTTGAAATTAGCTGGCCTGATTTGGCAAATTTTGATCTTATTGTTCCACTCGGCTCACCCTGGGGTGTTTGGGAAGATCTCCGGATTGGTAACTGGTTGCTGCCAGAATTAAAACTTCTTCGAGAGACCCACAATAATGGTGTGCCTATTTTTGGAGTATGTTTTGGCGGCCAATTGATGGCACGGGCGCTTGGCGGAAGTGTCACTCGTGCGGCTAGGCCTGAAGTCGGCTGGCACTCAATTGAGAGTGATAACCCAAATATTTCCCATGGACCATGGTTTCAATATCACTGGGACCGCTGGTTTACTCCAGAGATTGGCAGAGAAATGGCTCGGACATCGGTAGGGCCCCAAGCCTTCTCGGCTGGACGAACTCTCGCGCTTCAGTTTCATCCTGAAATAAATGTCGAAATTCTCCAGTTGTGGTTAGAGATGGAAGGTGGTTGCGCCGAGGTCGAAAGCGTAGGTCTTGACCCGGCGACTTTACTTGAAGAGACCAGAGCAATCGAAGACGCTGCCCGAATTCGCACCCATAACCTTGTTGACTATTTCCTTCAAGAGATAGCAACGAGTAAAGTTGTCAGCACTAGATAAATCAACATTGATTTATAGCGGCGTTACATATGCGCCTGAAATTCCACCATCAACCAAGAAATTTGCTGCAGTGATAAATGATGAATCATCACTCGCTAAGAAGGCAACGGCAGCCGCAATTTCAGAAGCGTCAGCAAAACGACCCATAGGAATATGTACTAATCTGCGTGCGGCTCGCTCTTTATCTTTTGCAAAAAGCTCTTGTAGAAGTGGAGTGTTTACTGGCCCAGGAGAAAGTGCATTTACCCGAATTCCCTCCCGCGCAAACTGCACTCCGAGCTCTCTGCTCATAGCAAGGACTCCACCTTTT
>RFXN01000216.1 GCA_009921625.1 Candidatus Fonsibacter lacus
AGATTATTTTGCCTATAGCTGCACCAGGACTTGTAGCAACGGGAATCTTCGTATCGTTGTTATCCTGGAATGAATTTCTAATTCCCGTCATTATGGCTGGCGAGAATGCAAAGACGCTACCCGTTCTCGTTGCTAGCTTTATAAGCAATCGCACATTGGATTGGGGTCCTATGGCTGCGGCTGCAACTGTGGCTTTGGTGCCGATAGTTCTCTTAACCGTTGTGATTCAGAGATGGTTAGTGGCTGGCTTATCGAGCGGTGCGGTTAAGGAGTAGATCTCGATAGTAGTAGGCGCTCTTCTTAGGGGTGCGCTCTTGGGTCTTATAGTCCACATATACAAGGCCAAAGCGTTTGTCATATCCGTAGGCCCACTCAAAATTATCAAAGAAACTCCACGCAAAATAGCCGTTAATAGGAGCACCCTTATTCTTTGCAGAGAACATCGCGTCGAGATGATCCTTTAGATAATTTATTCGCTCTTGATCTTCTATGGCTCCATTTTTTACTTCGTCATTCCAAGCAGAACCATTTTCAGTAATGTAAATTTCTTTAGGAGCATAATCTTCTTTTATTTTGATGAGAATATCTTCAAATGCTGGAGCGTGTACCTCCCAATCCATGGCTGTCCGCTTTACATTGGGTCGCCGTACGCCACTAATTGGTAGTGGCTTACCTTCTGGATTAGCAGCAACAGTCTGGCGGAAATAGAAATTAACACCGAGAAAGTCAATGTCTTGGGCAATCAATGACATATCACCATCGCGAATATCAGGTGATTTCCCTAATTCGAGTAACACATCTTCAGGGTAATTCTTTCCAAAAACTGGATTGAGGAACCAAGCATTATCAAAGCCATGCGCAAGTTCAGCTGCTCGTTTATCTGAATCTGATTCGGTAGCCGGCACTGCGGGCGTCACATTGATGACAATCCCGACCTTTGCATCTTTAACGTTTTCTCTCACTACTTGAGTTGCTACGCCATGAGACATCAAGAGATGATGTGAAGCATTGAGGGCAGTCTGTAAATCTTGAATTCCGGGAGCCATATCGCCGTAAAGATGGCCAATCCAAGCGCTACATAACGGCTCATTGAGTGTCATCCAGTTCTTAACGCGATCGCCAAGGCGAGTGGTCAGAAGATTGGCATATTCTTCAAACCAACTAACAATCTCGCGATTATTCCAACCACCTTTTTTCTGAAGCGCTTCTGGTAGATCCCAGTGATACATCGTCAGCCACGGCTCAATATTTCTCTCAAGTG
>RFXN01000217.1 GCA_009921625.1 Candidatus Fonsibacter lacus
GTAGATTAAAACGTCTGGCATATTCAACGCAGCGAAGATGTAATACTTTGGCTCCAGATGCTGCTAGCTCTAGCATCTCTTCATAAGTAACTGATTTTAATTTTCTAGCAGTTGGAACAATTCGAGGATCTGCGCTAAATACTCCATCAACATCGGTATAGATCTCACAGACATCAGCATCAAGTGCGGCAGCAAGTGCAACTGCTGTTGTATCAGAGCCACCTCTACCTAGAGTTGTAATATCTTTAGTATCTTGAGCAACACCTTGAAATCCTGCAACGATTGCGATTGCTCCCTCTTTTAGCGCCTCTTGAATTCTTCCCGGGGTTACATCAATTACTCGAGCTCTGCCGTGAGTTGAAGTTGTAATGATTCCAGCCTGGCTTCCAGTAAAGGAGCGAGCCTCAAGTCCTAGATTTGAAATAGCCATTGCAAGAAGTGCCATCGAGATTCGCTCACCAGCAGTTAAAAGCATGTGCTGAGACCACAACTACGACCTGTTGGCCGGATCTCTTGGTGGCAACAATACGGGCAGCAACGCGCTTGATGCTCTCAGCATCAGATACGGAGGAGCCCCCGAACTTCTGGACGATTAGACCCATGGATTCATGTTGGCAGAGAGTTAAAGCAAAGCGAAGTTTATCTCATATATCAAGACGGCCTTCGTCTCACTATTAGAGATCTAAAGACCTTCGACCTTCAAAAGCTCTTCCAAGGGTGACTTCATCGGCATATTCCAGATCCCCACCAACAGGAAGACCGGATGCAAGACGGGAGATCTTTATCCCAAGTGGCTTCATTGTTCTTGCTAGATAAGTGGCTGTTGCCTCGCCTTCAAGATTTGGATCGGTGGCGATGATGATCTCTTTGATCCGATCATCGGCAAGACGGGTTAAAAGCTCTCTTATCTTTAGCTGCTCAGGACCAATGCCATCAATTGGGCTAATTGCCCCTCCTAACACATGGTACTTGCCGCGAAACTCTCTAGTTCTCTCAATAGCGACAACATCTTTGCTCTCCTCAACAACGCAGATCAGAGAATCATCTCGCCTTACATCTCGGCAGATCTTGCAGAGCTCTTCTTCTGCGATATTAAAGCATTGACCGCAGAACTTAACTCGCTCTTTGACTAGGCGAAGTACCTCGACTAAACGATTTACATCGACGCTCTCTGATTGAATAATATGAAAGGCAATTCTCTGGGCGCTCTTTGGGCCAATTCCTGGCAGGCGGCCTAGTTCATCAATAAGCTCTTGAATG
>RFXN01000218.1 GCA_009921625.1 Candidatus Fonsibacter lacus
CTTTGCTCTTGTTGATGGAAAAAGGTTAAAAGAAACGTTAAAAACTCTCACAGATTTTTCACTTTTTTCTACTTTAATTGGAAAACAATTTCTTCGAGATGATTTAGAAAAAATAGCAAAAAGCGCTTACTGCATCTCGAGATTATGCTCAATTGCATTTAAATATGAAAAAATGACGCAAAAAGATGAAAAAAACAAAAACGAAGAAATAGAAAAGACAAAAGAATTAAAAGAGAAACTATTAAAAGAGCTTAAGGAAAAATTTAGTAGAAAATGTGAATTTGAGTCTATTGCTGAAGGGGCTTAATTTCTTATCTTGAAGAAATGGTGCGGTTACCAAGATTTGAACTTGGGACCTCAACATTATCAGTGTTGCGCTCTAACCAACTGAGCTATAACCGCGCTGTGATGTATTGAGTTTTGGAGGTTAGGAGAGTCGAACTCCTCACCTTCTGAATGCAAATCAGACGCTCTACCAACTGAGCTAAACCCCCAGCTTGTTATTACGAGATCGTAATAAAATGAATTGTTTAACAGTAGAAGGGAAGTGATAACCGCTCAGACAAAATTTCTTAATCGTAGGATCTAGAATCTTTTACAATCCTATCTTGTCCTTAAAGGAGGTGATCCAGCCCCACCTTCCGATAGGGCTACCTTGTTACGACTTCATCCCAGTCATCAGCCTTACCTTAGGCACCTCTCTCCTTGCGGTTGAGTCAGTGACTTCGGGTAAAACCAACTCCCATGATGTGACGGGCGGTGTGTACAAGGCCCGAGAACGTATTCACGGCGTTGTTGCTGACACGCCATTACTAGCAATTCCGGCTTCATGTAGTCGAGTTGCAGACTACAATCTGAACTGGGGTCGGCTTTTTGGATTTGCTCCACCTTTCGGCTTAGCTGCCTATTGTACCGACCATTGTAGCACGTGTGTAGCCCCAGACATAAGGGCCATGCGGACTTGACGTCATCCTCACCTTCCTCCTAGTTAACCTAGGCAGTCTCATTAGAGTTCCCACCATTACGTGCTGGCAACTAATGACAAGGGTTGCGCTCGTTGCGGGACTTAACCCAACACCTCACGGCACGAGCTGACGACAGCCATGCAGCACCTGTATAACAGCCCTTGCGGGAGTTATCATTTCTGCTAACGTCTATTATATGTCAAGTCTGGGTAAGGTTCTTCGCGTTGCATCGAATTAAACCACATGCTCCACTGCTTGTGCGGGCCCCCGTCAATTCTTTTGAGTTTCACCCTTG
>RFXN01000219.1 GCA_009921625.1 Candidatus Fonsibacter lacus
CCAGAGCGCGCCAGGTTTCTTCCATTCACCTTGCGCAACGCGAAGTAACTCGGCCATCGGCTCATCGCTCGTTCCTTGCGACAAAATGTTCACGAGCAACGGTGGATCAGCAAGATACATCGTCGGGTTAATCTCTCCACGGATTGTTCGCAACACTAAATCAGCGCAATGGACCGCTTGTTCGTAGGTATCAATATGCGGATTGGTCTGATAAATCGTGACCACATCGCACTCTTCAACAATCTTCTGCGAAACATTGGCGTGCATATCAAGAGAGGCGCCAATCACCACATCATGGCCCACTAAATCGCGAACCTGCGCGCAAATTTCACCATCAGCATCGAGATATTTATCGCTCACCGCCGCGCCATGGAGGGGAAGTAATAACCCATCCCACGGCCCTTCCTCAGCAACTAATCGCAAAATCTCGCTAAAGAGAAACTCCGTTGCCTCTTTGGTGATCGGCCCCATCGGCATTAACCGGGCGAAAATAAGGGGAACTAACTCAACATCAGCCTCATCGCGAAGGCGGCCGTAATATCCGGCAATCGATGCCTTCGAGGTTTCATATTCGGCGCGAATCTCTTCGCCATACAAAATCCCCCACTCTTTCCACTTATCGAGTGAGGCGGGTTGATAGGCAAAAGAGTTGCTCTCGTGCGAGAAGGCGGCGTACCCAATCCGAATTTTTTTCCCACCACTCACCACGCCGACCATCCTCCATCCACAACGACCTCTTGCCCCGTCATGTACTTCGAACCAGGGGATGCCATAAAGACGGCAGCAGCTTTAATGTCATCAGCGCCACCGATGCGCCCCATCGGCACCGCAGCGTTAAATGCTTTCTCCATTTCACTTACCCCTGATGCTCGTTCGCTCATCGCTTTCTCATTCATCTCACTTCCAGCAAAACCACCAGGATGCAAGGTATTTATAGTGACGCCAGATTTTGCAAGCCACGGCGCTAAGTAATGCGCGATGCCATGCACGGCATGCTTCGAGACAAAGTACGGCGCGATATCCCAATCCATTCCAGGATAGAGCGCAGGGTTACCACCTTGAATTCCATAGACCGAACCGATGTTGATAATCCGACCAAAACCACGCTCTGCCATCTTAGGTGCAAAGATCTGACATAGCCGCCACGGCCCTTCAACATTCACTGCAAAAACTTGGCGCCAATCTTCCATCGAGATGCTCTGCCACTTTCCATAAATCGAAGCGCCGGCGTTATTACATAAAATGTCAATCTTCCCCGCT
>RFXN01000220.1 GCA_009921625.1 Candidatus Fonsibacter lacus
CCAGCGAGAGCTACTTAAAGACCCACTCGGACATGCTGAGATTGTGGTTATTAAAGCAGCAGCAAGATCAATTTGTAGTTGGAGATTAGATGAGTGCACGCTAGTAGTAACTCTTGAGCCCTGCGTGATGTGTGCTGGAGCAATAATGGCAGCAAGAATTCCTCGAGTAGTTTTTGGCACCTGGGATGAAAAAGCTGGAGCTGCTGGATCTGTCTGGGATTTACTACGCGATCCAAGATCTCTCAATAAAGTAGAAGTAATTACCGGGGTCTTAGAGTCGGAGTGCAGTGAAGTACTTACTCAATTCTTCGCTGATTCACCTACGGTGGCGTGTCCGAGCGGCCTAAGGAGCGCGCCTCGAAAGCGCGTGTTGGGGAAACTCAACCGTGGGTTCAAATCCCACCGCCACCGCCATCTACTTGATTCTAAGAAACCTCTTAACACCCCAAGCGGTGACAAAGAAGATTGCCTCAAAAACTATTTTCTTTGACATCTTGCTAACGCCCTCTTCCCGCTCTCTAAAGGTGATAGGAACTTCAATAATCTTGCCATCTAATTTAGACACAGCTCTGCTCATTTCGATTTGAAAGGCGTATCCCTCACTTCTAATTCCCGCAAGATCGATTCTCTTTAAAATCTTAGATGAGTAGATTCGAAAGCCAGATGTAGCATCTTTAATTCCTATCCCAAGAATTACTCTGACATAAAGATTTGCAGACCTAGATAGCAGTTCCCTCGCCTTTGACCAATTCACTGTTGCTCCACCAGAAATCCACCGACTACCAATCACCAGCGATATCTCGGGGTTACTCTGCTTTATTTCAATCATTTTAAGTAGATCGCGGACTCGGTGCGAGAGGTCAGCATCCATCTCGATTATCTCTTGATAGTCCCTATCAAGAGCCCAAGAAAAACCGGCCCGATAAGCACTTCCTAAGCCAGCCTTAGCGCCTCGCTCCAAGAGATAGAGTGTTGGGAATTGACTCCTTAGCTCACTTACCACTTTAGATGTTTTATCAGGGGAATTATCATCAACAACCAAGATTTCTGCTCCTGGTATAAATTTAAATAGGCGGCGAAGTAAAACTTCAATATTTTCTATTTCGTTATATGTAGGAATAACAATTAAGCGCCCTGCCATTTTAGCTACGCTTAAATGTAATAAATTTCATTATAAAGAAACTAATTGGTGCTGTGATTACAGCGCTTCCCACCTTGGCAAGAGCTGGTTCTGCTCCAGCATTAACTAAAGCAGTAACT
>RFXN01000023.1 GCA_009921625.1 Candidatus Fonsibacter lacus
TCGGAACACTTAGTCTCTGGCAAGTATTTATAAATGCCTTGGTTAGCACTTTAATTCCAAAATATTTTTCTGGAACCATGGCATATCGATTATGACTATCAATCCCAGGAGGCTTAATCCCAAGAGTGAGTAAGAGTATTTCCAACGGAGCCAAGGCGAAGTTATGATGCGGCAGAGCCTTCATCAGTCTCTTGACGCGCTTGCCAGAAAAAGAGCCCAATATCAATTTTGAGTTAGGGAAATTTTTTAAAATTTCAATACTGGGCCCTACCACGTCAGGGCTTTTGAAATCGATAGATATTGTAGCCTCAGTAAAATTACTAAGAAAGTCCTCAAGCGTAACCCATGAAAATTGGTTTTCAATTTTTCGACTTTGCAGTTCGTCCCATGTCAACTCTGAAATTTTCCCCGTTTTTCCGGTAATTCGAGTAGTTGTAGAGTCGTGGACTAAGACGACTCTGCCGTCGACAGTGAGCCTCACATCAACCTCGAAGTGCAAAACACCCGCCTCTGCCGCTTTGGCGAAGGCCTCTATTGAATGCTCGGCATGTGGCCGACCCCTATGTGTCCAAATTACATGCATCATCACGAGATTTTGGAAATTAGCCTGCGGCTGACAACTCGCGCCACGCATTCTTCCGGGCTATCCTCAACAACTCTGCATTAGCGTTCACGACACAAGGTTTGCCCACGGATAAAAGTAATGGGAGATCATTAATCGAGTCGCTATAAGCAAAAGATTCACGCAAGTTGTACTCATGCTTTTCTGCTAGGAGCTTTATTCCTTGAGCTTTTCTAGGGCCGTGGAATAAACCATCAATGAGTTTTCCAGAGTACCGGCCCTCCTCTGTCTGCATTTCAGTGCCAATCGCACCGGTCATTCCCATATGTCGAGCGAGAAGGGTTGCCAGATCTGTTGGAGCGGCTGTGACAACCCAGGTATCGATTCCATTCCTTTGATGATGCTGGACTTCTGCCAATGTCACTGGATTTACTCTAGGCAAGATGAAATTAGTAACAATTTTCTCGCAAGTCATCATTAAATGGCTCTGACTGTAACCCTTTACGAGCTCCAGGCCCCGCTGGGTTATTAATGTCAAATGAGATCGATTTTCTGTCTTTGTTCGCAAGAATTTGTAATGGTGTAAAGCGAATCTAATCAGCTGTTTACGAGAAATTTCACCAAGATGAACTAGTCCCCGCAGGAATAGGTAGAGCGACGAACCCTGAATAAGGGTGTTATCCAGATCGAATAACGCCACCGGCTTTTGTTCTCTCACTTCCAAAGTATCGCACCGCTGAGCCATGAATTGACGGAAAAGATCACTTGCGCTGAGTAAATTGCACATTAATTATAAATTAAGAAATATCACCAGTAGTTATGTTGAAATTCAACAAACCTTTACAGGAATTAAGATTCAGCAAGCTCAAGGAATGCTGAAATTTACCTATGAGAATCCTGATGTCTGCGGAAACATTCCTTCCGGATAAGAGTTCATCGCGTCCCGTCAATTGCGGTCGACCGTATTGCCCAATTAGATTTCCCGACTGTTGGAATGCGAAGTTTACGAAAAATCATCGAATCATTTAAGCCGGATGTTATTCACCTTGCTTCCCCATTCCTCCTCGGTGAGAAGATTGCGCGCTTGGCAAGGGAGTTGGGGATTCCCACTGTCGCAATTTTTCAGACAGATCTCTCGGGATTCGCCGCGGCATACGGAATAAATTCAGGTATGGCAAGAAGATTTATAGATAGTCGATTGCGCAAATTACATAGTGAAGTCACTGTAACTTTGGCTCCGTCGACCTCTTCGCTAAATTATCTGAACGATTTGGGAGTGCAGAATCTAAAGATTTGGCGTCGAGGTGTGGATACTCGGTCTTTCAGCCCTAATCGTAAAGACGAGTTCCTTCGCCAAAAATGGAATCCAGATGCGAATACCGTCTTTGTTGGCTACGTGGGAAGACTCGCACCAGAGAAAAAAATCTTTAATTTGTCATCCATCTCAGCTCTACGAGATACAACAGAAGCTAGGGTGCAATTAGTTTTTATTGGTGACGGTCCAAGCAGGCAAAAATTACAAGAGGCGTTTCCCGATGGGGTTTTCATGGGAAAACTTTCTGGTAAGGAGCTCTATTCAGCGGTAGCCTCATTAGATGTAGTTGTGACAACGGGGGAGAATGAAACCTTTTGTCAGGTGATTCAAGAGGCCTTTGCATCTGGCGTGCCTGTTGTCGCACCTGCAATCGGTGGACCGTTAGATCTAGTAACTCCTGGCTTTAACGGCCTACTGTATCCGCCGGGAAATCGTGATGAACTAGCTCATTGTGTCTCTGAATTGGTCAATAATGCGGATAAACGGCGTTTAATGGGTAAAAATGGTTATGAAGAAATGCAAGATCGAACGTGGCGACAACTCACCCTTGATTTACTAAACCATTACGTGGATGCATCCTTTAGCAACGCTCAAATTTCCATGGTGGCATAATTATGAAAATTGCTCATGTCGCAAATTGGTATGGGCCAAAGAGTGGTGGTCTAAGGACCACAATTGATGCCCTAGCAAATTCATATGTTAAGCGAGGTCACTCAATTCTCGTTGTAGTTCCTTCGGATAGAACTGAAACGGTTCACTCAGGTTTAAAGAGCTACTGCTATCTTCGCGGAGTCCGACTGCCATTTTCGGGCGGATACCGAGTGATTCTCAGAAAGAAAAAGGTTATTCAGACTCTTGAATCTTTCAATCCGGTGGTTTTAGAAATTTCAGATCGCACCACTTTGTTAGGTGTGAGCAAATGGGCTCGGCGCAAGAAAATACATAGCAATTTTTTTGCTCATGAAAATGTCCAGGGAGTTTTAAAGGCATTTTTTCCATGGGTTCCTGGTACCGTAAAACTGGCTAAATTCTGGAATCAGCGGACCATGAAACTTGTGGACTCCATTACGGCCACTACAAATTTTGCCGCAGAGGAATTCAGGAGCATCGAAAATTTTTCGGAAAGCAAGCTGCAGATGATTCCACTGGGAGTGGATCCCTCTGAATTCTCAGTCATGACTCAAGGTTCGCAACCCGCCGTAAATCGCTATGTATTTGCTTGTACGCGACTATCAAAAGAAAAGGACCCAACATTTCTTCTGGAAATTGGTCGGGAAATGAAGCGGCGAGCTGTCGATTACCAGATGTTTATTGCAGGTGATGGTCCTGTACGATCTAACTTTGAAAAAGTTATTAGCGCTGAACAACTACCGATAATATTACTTGGTTACATAAATGACCGAAAAGATTTGAATTCCTTAATGAGTCGCGCTCTTGCGTTTCTCGCAGTTGGCCCTATCGAAACTTTTGGCCTAGCGGCTGTTGAATCATTGGCATCGGGAACGCCAGTTATTTGTCGAGAATCATCGGCCCTCCGAGAAATCATTGATGGCGAATGTGGACGGGCGCTACCTCGTGAAGCTCAGGCCTGGTTGAGCGCAATAAATGATTTTGCGAATCGAAATCGTTCTGAAGTTTCGCATAACTGTTCACGGCGCGCTGGTCATTTTACTTGGGATGCTTGTTCAGAGTCGCTTCTCACCAGATATAAGGAGCTCGTATGAATAGGATTCTCGAAGAGAGAGAAAATCTCATCAAGCCTCAGCCTGTTTCACATAAGTTGCAGCGTAAAATTTTCAATTTGCGGCATAATTCCAACATAAGGGTTCTTGCCCTCGGTGATAGTTCAGTTTTTGGCGTAGGTGACACGGCGGTTGATGGAAAAGCAGATGGCCCAGGGTGGGCGGGTCGCATTAAACATGATTTAGATTCAAAAAATTATTTAAATCTGGGTAAAAATGGTGCAAGGGCTGCTACTGTCGCAAATGAACAGGTACTTGCAGCAGATTATTTTGAGCCAGATTTGACACTAATTTGTGTGGGTACCAATGATGTGGTGCGGGGAAATTTCTCGCCAAAGCAAATAGGTCAATCATTGGTGAAAACTATTGACTACTTAAATGAGCGGGGATCCGTGGTAGTTCTGCTCGGATTGCCGGATTCAACGCAAGTGGCATATGCCCCCAAGCGTTTTAAGCGCGTTTTGCGCGAGCGAATTTCAGTTTTGAATGACGTGCTTTCGGATGCCGCACTACAACGAGATGCAGTCTTTATCTCAGGGAAAAACTATAAAACGTTACTTCAACGCGATATGTGGCATGTGGATCGCATGCATCCTTCCTCCCGTGGGTATCAAGCAATTGCGACTTGGGTGAGGGAAGCGCTCGGGCTGCCCTTACGCGCCAGTCAATCGTTAGAGACAAAAACAGAGCGAACTCGGAAAGATGAGATGCAGTGGCTTTTAGTTAACGGATCAATATGGTTATTTAAGAGATGCTTTGATCTTTTTCCGGTAATGATCTATCTCATGATTTTTGGTCTGCGAAAGCTCGAGAAACAGAGAATCAAAGGATGGCACATCCTGTAATTACTCTTTGACCGCACCGACGCGTAATGAACTTACGAGATATCCACGGGATGAATATTCTGGGCATCTGGTTGAGTCAACGAATATCGATTGTTTGAGGTGTGGTCTAAGGTTTTGGAAGCGAGTACTCTTGATTCCTCTACAAAAAGTAAGGATTTCATTTTATTATGCAATTCTCGAGAAGAGTGCCAAACCTTGTTGCTTCAATAACTTTCTTGATTGCATTGCTAAATATTCTTTCAAATATTTCGGGTCGATTTCAAAGTTCTACAGAAATTCTCAATAGAGAAGTAAATATTTACTTCCACTCAACTGCCTTTGCTACCTCTATTTTTACCGGCTTACTATTACTAATACTTTCATGGGGTCTGCGAAGGAGAAAGAAAAGGGCTTGGCTTTTAACAATTATGATAATAGTTCTAAACCTGTCTACTGAACTTTTTCGCTACCCTTATAACTTAACCCAATTGGGTCTAAGTATTTTTTTGCTGGGAGTTTTAATTCACTATCGAGATGAATTTTACGCAAAGTCAGATCCGACTACGCCACTTCGACCATTATTCGCATTCATTTTAACTTTTATTTTTCTTTTGATAGTCGGTTCTCTTCTTTATTACTTTAGGCATAGTTCAAACATTTCCGGAACGCCGAGCTTAGAAGAGGTGCTCTTAACCGTGATAGAGGGATTTGTGTGGATTGCAGGTCCAGTTCGACTCACTTCAAAAATAGCTCAGCAAGGAATTGACCTCACTTTGGGACTTTTTGGCATTTTCATCATTTTAATTCCTATTGCTACTTTTTTGCGACGAGTCCGCGCCATTCCGCCCTCTACCACTGAGGAGAAAGAGCTTGCGATTGAGCTTAATAAAAAATTTGGTGATTGTGATTCACTTGCATACTTTGCAACTCGAGATGATAAAAGCATAGTTTGGACGAGGAATCGAAAAGCAGGAATTGCATATCGCGTCCAAAGCGGTGTGATGTTGGCAAGCGGAGATCCTTTTGGTGAATACAGTTTATGGAGTGAGGCTATTGATGCTTTCCTCTCCCTCTCACGCGAGTTTGGATGGACACCTGCGATTATGGGGGCAAGCGAAACTGGCGGAAAATTATGGATGGAGCGCGCTCATTTTTCAGCAATAGAAATAGGGGATGAGGCCATTATCAATGTCAAAGAATTCTCTCTAGATGGTCGTGTTATGAATAATGTTAGACAAACATTGGGAAAGGCGAAAAGAGCAGGGATACAGACTCACGTCGCGAAGGTTTCAGAGTTAGGTGAGAGCGACCGAAGGATTATTGAGTCTTCAGCGCAGAGCTGGCGAGGTGGAAGCGGTGAACGTGGATTTTCCATGTCAATGGATAGGTTTTTAAGTGAAATTGATGGTGATGCCCTGTTAGTGAGTGGCACTTTGAATGGAGAGCTTGTTGGGTTCCTTTATTTTCTTCCATGGGGAAAAGTGGGTTACTCGCTCGATCGCATGCAGCGAGCCCCCCGCCATCTCCCGGGATTAACTGAAATGTTGATACATGCAACGATTGAGTATTGTGAAGAATTCGGCTTTGAACATCTTTCCCTTAACTTTGCGGCATTCCGTTCTTTGATTGAGCGGGCTGAAAAAATTAGCGCTGGACCAATCTTGAGGGGCACTCGATTTCTTTTGCGGTTGGTTTCGGGTTGGTTCCAGATTGAATCTCTCTATCGCTTCAACGCTAAATTCCAACCCGAATGGCAGGCTAGATATCTTCTTTATCCTGGGATTGGAGAATTGTCGAGAGTTATTTGGGCAGCCCTACGAGCTGAGAAATTTATTGGAAGTTTTGGCCGGCGACATATTTCCTAGGCCATTTTGTATCAAGGTAATTATGTAAGAATTAAAGAATTCCTGAGAAATGTTGTAAAAATCTCTGCCACAATTCACATGCGGCAAAGACAAGCACTAAAACAGCCACTACAACAAAAAAGATGTCAACCAAGTCGAAACCTGCTGCAAGTCCAAGTTCATCAAAATAAAAAGGAGTCAACTCCGCTATCTGCGATCGAAGACCGCACTCCTGCATCAGTTGTACAGCAGTGAGTGCGGTTCTTCGCAATTTTCATGAATTATTCGATTATCTAAATGATATTTACAGACCAGATGTTCAAATTCCACAGCAAATGACCAAAGACTTCCTTAATCAGCCGCGTTTTTTTGAGCCATCGTCCAACAATGTCTCAGCGTTGATGGCAGGAGTCGCATGGTTGATGTGCGTCTCAGGCATGAGCTCTGAGTGGGGCGGGTCGGGCTCGAACCGACGACGACCGGATTATGAGTCCGGGGCTCTAACCAACTGAGCTACCGCCCCATCGTGCATGAACAAGGTTACCTTAGGCCTACCGCTGCCATAGTAATTCCAACAAGAGCGCTAAAATGGGAGCGGATACTTAGTAGACCGCGCTCCGTGTGTATGAACAGACAGTCTTCTCATCCTCTGTTAACGACTTTCCATCAGTTTCGCGAGAGAGAGCAACTCTTGAGAGCGCCACTCCATTGAGTGACTCATCGACCCTTGAGGCGCACGATGTTGATCAACTGCTGTCGCAACGTAGTGAGCACGCTGGCTGAAGCTGGTCAGCCTTTTGGACATCTACCGGCCCCTCTGCCCAAAAAATTGGCGGCGTTCGACATAGCGCTCTTTTCCATCATTTTCTCAGCGAGGTGCGCCATACTCACATCGTGCGCGCCATACCTTTGCTCGCCCACCATGACTATCCAGCAACTGACATCTTTACCAAAAAGGGGTGCGCATTTCTAGCGCCTATCGATGGCGTTGTCGATGAAGTAAATAAAAAAGATCGATGGAGTGGAAAAACTAATCGTGGCCAAGATCGCGGCGGACTTTTTGTATCAATCATTGGCGTTGATGGCGTTCGCTATTACGGCTCACACCTCATGGAAGTCGCTGATGGAATCGCACCCGGCGTCAACGTCACGGCGGGAGAGATCTTAGGAAGAGTAGGGACAACCGGTTCGGCGCGGGGCACCACTCCACATTTACATTTTGGACTTTCGTGGCCGACTGAAAAAGGTGATTGGAAGATTAGAAGGGGCGCGGTACTTCCTTATCAGTACCTAAAGTCTTGGCAGAAGGGTGAAAATCTCTCACCTGCTCCTGCAGTGCTCCACGCAAAGGTCGATACTGTATCAGGCTAAGTTTGTATCGCATCCAGTCGAACCACGAAGTTAGTTTTCAAATGATTTTTGGGCCATTTTTCGCATTCAGGATGTAGAGTACAGGAGCAGCAGAGATATATTGTGGATAGCTTAGGAGTTAAAAAGTAGTGAGCCAAATTGAAAACCACAAAATAGTTGTCTGTTCGTTTTACACCGAAGACGAGTATTACTCTGCGCATGCCAAAAAACTTATCGAAAATTTAGAACGCCTTGGTTTCCCGCACGAAGTATCCGTTATGAATAAGCAACAAGGTGAAGATTGGGCAGATATTTGTCGGAAAAAAGTTGGATTTCTCGCAAGCATCTGTGTGAAGCACCCTGATAAAAAAGTTTTTTGGATAGATGTGGACTGCGAATTACTTTCCATACCAGACTACGTCGTATATTCGACTGCAGATATTATCGGATTTCAACGAAGCTTTGGATCCCCACTAAACATTGGATATCAAAATAGAACGCGTTTTTGGGAACCTTGCTTTTGGGGTGTAAATAACACTCCGCAAGGTCGCAAAATGATTGAAGATGCATATCTTCTTGAACAAACTTCAACGATTAAAGCCACCGATGATTATTTTTTTGAGGAAGGCTGGAGGGCAAACGCAAGTAATTTAACATTTCAACTCATTCCCTCTAGTGCGGTAGCTGATCGAGTCGATGAATTAGAAAGTTCAAGGCCTGTGTTTTTCAAATTTGGATCAAGCGGGAAGGTCGCTGAATTTAAAAACCAAGTAGAACAACATAAACTTTCCTGGGCCACAGGTGCGCGTACGAAAAAGGCGCGACGAAAGGCCTTAAGTTTGGCCAAAAGGGTCCATAATTCGCTACCTGAGAGTGTTCGACTCAGGGCAAGAAAACTCTCGGATAAGTCGGGAATTACTCGCGCGTTAACTTCTGACTTGCATAACGGTCTTCTTTCCCCAGAAGCTACATCGATTCTACACATGGCCCGAGTGGGCCGAGCTGACGATTACAATAAAGCATTGGAAAATTTCCGGCAGACAAAAATTCCAACAAGTGCTGAAAAACGAATGCTTTCAGCTGCTTCGAGTTTCCTGGACTATTCTTCCTTTTCGTCAGATTCGATGATAAAGCTTTCATGGTGGTGCCACCCATATCCCGGTAACTTTGGAGATTGGCTCTCGCCTTATTTATTTCAAAAATATGCACGCCAAAAAGTTCAACTGCAGCCATTAGGTAAGGCTACTAACTCTCCACATATTATCTCTGTGGGTTCAATTGGTCGCTTCATCAAGAAGAGCTCTATTGTTGTTGGAACAGGCGTGAGCTCGAGCGAATTTCCGCTAGAACCAAAGGCGAAGTACTTCTCGCTAAGGGGCCCCAGAAGCGCGGATATCCTAAGAAAATCAGGTGGACCTGTCGTGGAAAGATTTGGTGATCCCGCGCTTTTGATGTCCAGGATTTTCCCAGTTATTCGCGGGCAATCAAATGGCAAAGTTGCATTTATTCGACATCACGCCCACAGGTCCCTGCCAGTGGAATTACCGGAGAACTTTGAAGAATTGAGTGTGCTGAAATCTCACCCGGAACAAATTGAAGAGTTTATGATTTCACTAAATAATTATGATTTCGTTGTCACGAGTGCGATGCACATTTTTATTGTTTGTCAATCCTATGGCATACCTGTCAGTTTGGTGACTTTTCAAGGCTCTGAGAACTCTGTTCATGGTGATGGTATTAAATATGTAGATTATTGTGAGGGTGCAGGGGTGCCAGTTCTTCAACCGTATGCCATTCCGTTAGATTTCAGGAAATTTATATTTGATGACATTATCACTTTAGAAACTATCTCAGAAGGAAAAATGAACGAGATAGAGATGACATTTACTAACGCGATTGAACACTATTCTAAATTCACAGAAAGAGTTAAAATAAGATGAAGCATTTAGGGCGCAGCCTAGCGGTTTCGCTGAAAAACCTTTTCCCAACAAATAAAGATAAAGCGAGTTTTTTCCTCCTGGCGATTGTTGGGTCAGTAATATCGATTCTCGAGCTCGGTATTGCGAAGATATTTTCTGAAATAGTAGTCACTAAAAACTCAAGTGAAAGTAAAATAGTGTGGCTGATTATTACCTTTGTACTGCTCAGTCTCTCTGCCAAAAGTGCAACTTATTTCCAAAGAACGAAACGAATTAGTATTTTTAGTGAGGCCCTAGGAGAGGAAGAGGGAAGAAAAAATAATTCCTGGAATCTCTCCTTAAGCATGGAATTCTCAAATACTGTTGGGCATCTTCTTCAATTGCTTTTGATTCTGTCTTTCGTTACGTTTCTCTCACCCAAATTCGGTTTAGTCATATTTTTGGGGATCATTACATCTTTATTCATTTTCAATCACTTACTCCAAAGGCAAGTGATATTCCAAGAAAAAATATTTAAAACTCGATTTACTAAGTATAATGTCACGAGTAAAAATAGAGTGTTATCGCGAGTAAAGAGTAGTGAAATTGGTTCATTCATTTCCGGAATAATTACTTTGATTATGATTATGATTCTAATTTTCCTACACTTACAAGGCATGATTTCTACCGCAGATTCAATCGTCAGTTTCTTTGCGATAAGAATGATTGGAACAAATATGAGTTCTTTGTCGAGTTCACTTATGAGGTATGCTCGGGCCCTCGTTAATTCATCTTTTGGTTCGGCGCGCTTAACCCGAAGTTCACCTGCAGATGACACTTTAGAAGAGTGGTGAAGGCGGGTTTGCAGATAACCAACCGTGAGCTTAGCTGGCTCGAATTCAATTCGAGGGTCCTGCAATTAGCCGAATCTAACGAGCTACCCCTGCTCGAACGAGCCAGATTTCTATCAATCTTTCATTCAAATCTTGATGAATTCTTTATGGTTAGAGTTGCGAGTTTGTTGCGTCGAATTGAATTAGGTTTTGAGCACGATCACGATAGTGAACTCTCCAATTCCCAAACACTGAGGGCAGTTTCCAGGCAAGTGAATCTGCTTTCTAAACGCGTTGAACACGTGTACTTCGAAGAGATTTTGCCAAATTTAGAGAAGCATGGAATTCAAATTAGTCACTATCAAGAATTATCTGATTCTGAGCGAATTGAATTAAACGAATTTTTCGATGAAAAAATATTCCCAGTACTAACACCTTTAACAGTAGATCCATCTCATCCTTTCCCACATATTTCTGGTTTATCTCTAAATTTTGGAATTTATGTCAGATACAAGGGTGAGGGAAAACAATTTGTGCGTTTGAAGATACCACCCAATTTCTCCAGACTTCTGCCAATAAGTAAGAGTGACCGCACGAACTATATCTGGTTGGAAGAGATAATTTCTGCGAATTTACCGAAATTATTCCCTGGAGCGACAGTTGAGGAACACTTTCTTTTTAGAGTTACCCGAAATCAGGATTTAGAGATTGATGATGAAGAAAATGAAGATTTACTCTCACACATGCAAGAGGAATTGGAAAAACGTCGTTTTGGTGATGTAGTTCGTTTAGAAGTGGAAAATATTTACGATGAGAAATTGCTCTTGAATTTGATAGAAGAATTCGAGATAAATAATATTCAAATATATAAATCTGGGACACCACTCGCATTAGTTTCGCTGTCAGAGGTATGTGCAATTGATTTACCGAATCTGAAGTTTCCGGCTTTTCAAGGGGTGACCCACCCAAAGTTAAGTGGAGTAGAAGAAAGCGATCCGGAAAGTTTCTTCGCGAGAATTCGAAGTAATGAGATCTTGCTCCACCATCCGTATCATTCTTTTTCGAGTTCTGTTGGTAGATTTGTGGAAATAGCCTCAAAAGACCCTAAAGTGCTTGCAATAAAGCAAACTTTGTATAGAACCTCGGGAGACTCTCCGATAATGCACGCCTTAATTGAGGCCGCTAAATCGGGCAAACAAGTGTTAGCAGTCATCGAAATCCGGGCTCGTTTTGATGAAACTGCAAATGTTCGTTGGGCTCAAATACTCGAAGAGGCTGGAGTCCATGTTGTTTATGGAATTTTAGGTCTAAAAACGCATGCCAAGGCCTCCCTAGTGGTGCGTGAGGAAAATGGCGGACTACGAAGGTACGCGCATCTTGGAACCGGTAATTACAATCCACGTACCGCTCGAATGTATGAGGATTTTGGCTTGTTAAGCGCCGATGAGAGCCTGGGTCGTGATTTATCCACGCTCTTTAATCAGTTATCCGGTTTTGCCCCTGAGGCGGAGTACTCCAGGTTACTAGTTGCTCCAAAGTATCTTCGAGAAGGAATCTTGGAACGTATAAATAGAGAAATTTCAAATCACTTGGCTGGGAAGAGCTCTCGAATTCGCATGAAGTTGAATTCTATGGTGGACCACGAGATTATTGGCGCTCTTCACAGTGCAGTGCAAGTTGGTGTTCCAGTGGAGATAAATGTTCGTGGAATATGTTGTTTTAACCCAAGTGTGGTTCAGTTAGGCGCCAAACTCAAAATCAAATCATACCTTGGTAGATTCTTAGAGCACTCTCGAATTTACAACTTTTTTAATGCGGGTGAACAAGAGTATTGGATAGGCAGCGCGGATATGATGGATCGAAACTTAAATCGACGGATTGAATCGTTAGTGAAAATAACTGATCCAAGCCATCAAAATTATTTAGAAGATTTATTAAATGAGATGTTCTCAGAAAAATATCAATCTTGGTCTTTAGATTCTAACAACCAGTGGTCGTTGGATGCAATGGCTGATAATGGAGAGAAACGAATGGATTTCCAAGAGAGAATTATTAAGGAGTTTTTTCAATGATTCAAAGTGCAGGCGTTATTTTGTGGCGTGAGCGAGCACCACTTTCCCTAGAGGTGGCGCTTATTCACCGGCCAAAGTATGGAGATTGGACATTCCCTAAGGGCGGTGTGGAGCCGGGTGAAAATCTCCAGCAAGCAGCCTTTCGTGAGTGCCAGGAAGAAACGGGAGTGCGTTCCGTTCTTGGGCCCTACGTTGGGGAAGTTAATTACCTAGAAGGTGGGGAAACAAAGCTCGTTAAGTACTGGATGGCGAGAGAAAAGTCCTTAAATGAGGCTTTTCAACAAAATGATGAGGTCGATCAAATTGAGTGGATGAGCGTAAAGCAAGCGAGACACTTTGTCACATATGAGAGTGATCGAGAAATTCTCTCCCGTTTCGTGAAGTTAGAACGACACGTTAACTCTTTGATTTTCTTGAGGCATGCCAAAGCAGTGAAAAGAGATGAATGGCTCGGGGAAGATAGCGATCGGCCTTTGGCCCATAAAGGGCAACTTCAGGCGAACAAACTTCAATCTTTCTTTAAACCATTTGGAGTAGATGAGGTGCATACCTCTGATGCCCAACGATGCTTGGCAACCGCAGAGCCAATTTCTGCTGGTTTGAGAGTTGAATGTATATCCACTTCGAAGCTCAGTGAGGATGTATTTGAAAAAGATGACAATGTCGCAATCGAATATATTCACCAACTTTTAAAGTTTAAAAAAAATACCATAGTCTGCAGTCATAATCCGATATTTGGTGAGATGTTATTAGCTTTCGAAAATTCGCGAGATTTTTCAAAGCATCTTCCGAGGCTAAGCCCTGCTGATAGTTGGCTTATCCATTTCTTGGGAACTCAAATTATTGCAATTGAGGCCTTACCTGCGCCGATAGTAGAAAAGAGCTAGGTAAGCCAATCCAGTCGGCGCAAGACAATGCCTTCACGTAGCGCCCAAGGACAGGTTTGAATAGCCTCGATATTTAATTGCGCCATAACCTGGCGGGCCACTAATGCGCCGGCAACAATCTGATTGGCTCGAGTTTCAGAGACCCCAGGTAGGTTTTTCCGGTCCTTGCTGGACATTTTCGCCAAACCAACAGCTAGTTCATTAATGGACTCTTTTGTAATTCCAAACTGTTTTTTATTTTGATATTCAGTGCAGAGTTTGTCGAGTGTCCGAAAAGTTTTACTAGTTCCAACCGCAATAGCTTTGTTGTAATCTTTTAGAGGTTCTCGAAGTGGTTTTAGGGATTCGACAATAAAATCCTCTAATTTACGGAGACTCTTCTCAGTAAATGGATCTCCTTCAAGAAATTTTCGCGTGAGTCGACCGGCTCCTAACATAATTGATGAGGTGAAAGTTGCAACTTCTTCAGCTCCGCGAGCGATTTCAAGAGATCCACCACCAATATCAAAAACTAGTAGATCACCAGCTGACCATCCAAACCAGCGGCGAGCAGCGAGGAAAGTAAATTGGGCTTCTTCGTCACCGGTGAGTACTTGCAAATCTACACCAGTGTTTTTCACAACTTGTTGTATGACTTCTTCACAATTTCTTGCTTCACGAATAGCCGAAGTTGCAAAGGCAAGTAATTCATCTAATTCAAGCTTCTCAGCTTCAGTTGTGGTTTCAGTTATCGTTTTTAATAGGGTGCTTATTCCTCTGCCGGAGATGTTTCCCTTTTCATCTAAGTACTCAGTTAACTTTATGTCGTGCTTGAAACTCCTATATGGCTGTGGCCGTCCACTGTGGTGGCCATCGATGACTTCAAGATGTACCGAGTTTGAGCCAACATCGAGAACACCAAGTCGCACGATGAAAGTATATTCAGTGGTAAAAGAAAAACGCCTCAATCACTCGATTGCGGTGACTGAGGCGTGTTCTAAGGTCTAAGTAGTTACTTACCCATCACCTTATCAGCTTGTGGTCCCTTTGGACCCTGAACGATTTCGAAATCGACTGCTTGACCTTCATTGAGGGTCTTGTAGCCATTTCCGGCGATTGCTGAGTAGTGAACGAAAACATCTTGCCCGCCACCATCAACTGCAATAAAACCGAAACCCTTTTCAGAGTTGAACCACTTCACTGTACCTGTTGCCATTGAACTTCCT
>RFXN01000221.1 GCA_009921625.1 Candidatus Fonsibacter lacus
CTGCCTTATGCCATCCTCTAATGAAACCTTTGGCTCCCAACCTAAGGCTTTAAGACGTGAGACATCTAAAACCTTCCTTGGCGTTCCATCTGGTTTGCTCAAATCCCACTTAGTCTCCCCCAGAAAACCTGCAAATTTTGAGACCTTTTCTGCTAGCTCTTTAATAGTTAGATCTTCTCCTGTCCCAACATTTAAATGAAGATCTGAGTCATATTTTTCCATTGCCACTAGAACTGCAGATGCTAGGTCTGAGGAGTGTAAGAACTCCCTTTTTGGAGAGCCTGTTCCCCAGAGCGTTACTTCTGCCACTCCGCTTCTCTTTGCAGTAACGTAGCGATTGATGAACGCAGGTAATACGTGTCCACCTTCTAAATCAAAATTATCTCTCGGCCCATACATATTTGTTGGCATTAAAGATATCCATCTTCTGCCATATTGAGTTCGATAAGACTTAATCAATTCAATCCCAGCTATTTTTGCCACAGCATATGCCGAGTTAGTTGTCTCAAGTGGACCGGTCATTAAATACTCTTCTTTAATTGGCTGTGGAGCCTGGCGAGGATAGATACAACTAGAGCCCAGAAATACAAAACGCTCAACGTTAGCTGCGTGAGAGGCATCCATTAAATTTCCTTGTATCTGAAGATTCTTGGATAGAAATTCGACTCTTCTCTCACTGTTAGCACAAATTCCACCAACGATTGCCGCCGCGTCAATTACTAGCTCCGGCTTAAGGTCTTGGATAAATTCAAAGGTTGCTTTTCTGTCAAGTAGATCAACGACCTTTGAGTTAATTCCAATGACATCTGAATTGCTTCTATCTAAAGCATCAAATATTGCCGAACCTACAAGGCCTGTATGGCCAGCGACAATGATTGTCATAATGTAATGATAACACTGAGCATTTAGTTAAATTCTTTCGCTACCAACTCTGCTATCTGCGCTGTATTTAGCGCAGCTCCTTTTCGCAAATTATCACCACAGACAAATAGATCAAGAGCCTTGGGGTTATCAAGTGATTTACGAACCCTGCCAACCCAAGTGGGATCAGTGCCAACAGCATCTGCAGGGGTAGGGAATTGATGGCTCTCAGGGTCATCAACTAACTTAACACCAGCTGACTTTGCCAATATCTCTTGGGCTTCTTTTCTTGAAACTTCAAGGTCAAATACAGCGTGAACTGCTAGCGAATGCGTAGTAAGTACTGGAACTCGGACACAGGTTGCTGAGACTTTTAGATCAGATATTCCAAGGATCTTT
>RFXN01000222.1 GCA_009921625.1 Candidatus Fonsibacter lacus
GGCTTGACGAGTGACGCAAAAATATCCCTATCATCTATGAAAATCTCCTGCTCGCAGTCCTGAGGCCCAATCGCCGCATTAATAACTGTATGAGTACTATTTAATTTTAGTGTATCAAAACATCTTTTGATGGGCTCAAAGCTAATAATAGTACTAGCTCCTAGATAATGTTTGCTAAATGCATAAAATTGACCAATATTTGCACCTATATCAACTACAACAGGAGCACTAGGCAAATGGCTTCTCAGGAAATAATTGTGGCAATAAATACTCTGCAATAAACCTGTTGCAAATTCATCATTGAAATAAAAATCTCCGTTGAATGATTTTCCTTTTTTAACTATACTTTTTTTATTATTATATGCATTCCAAATTATTGAGACATATTTACTATAAATAAAAACAATTTTCGAACTCCAACTAATATCTGGCACCTCTAACAGAAGTTGCAAGTCAAGATATAGAGATCTTTGTAGTAACCATATATATTGCTTCATAGTTTAAAAACATATTTACTTTGTGAAAAATGAGTCATAATGTGGAACCAGATTCGTGACGCAAAGGAAACAAGGGACCTCTACCTGTCTACCGAACGGAATACCTGATGAGAGCACGCACCATACCTGCTCCAACCACAAGTGTCGCGCTCATGAGGCCGCCAATTGTGACCAGCCAGCCAGCCTCGTAACCCCGTTGAGGAAGATACTCGACCACCAAACGGTAGGAGCCAGCCTGAGGAATTCGCCACCCTTGCATGTATCCATTGACCTTCACGTGGCTGCCAAGAACCCAGCGCTCAAGGTTCGCGGCGCTTCCGGGCCAGAGCCACCACCAGGAACTTCTCAACGCTGGCCACGCATCAGCCGACGCGATAATTGCAGGGCGGGGTTCAGTTTGAGGGAGTAAGTATGCCTTCCATCCATCAGCATACTCCTCACTCAGTATCAGCCAACCATCACTATCCAGATTGACAAGACCCACAAGGCGGCTGCCACCAATCCTCCGGATCCAATTGGACCGCTGGCCAATCGAGTCCTCCGGAATGCCCAATAGCACTCCATTACCCGGCATTGCGCCTCCGTCCCATGGCATCGTCGCTTGCGCACCCTGGCGGATCACGTCCTCACGATCACCGGTCCTCAGTTGCCTTACGACAAACATTGGACCCATCGGGTTTGGCACATCAAAGACTGCACGGTCGGTAAACGTCGACCGCCTCACCAAGCCCGTGGTCTCTTCAACAATCTGAACCATGGCGTC
>RFXN01000223.1 GCA_009921625.1 Candidatus Fonsibacter lacus
AGAAGATGTTGCGATCCTTGTGGCCTATTGATGTGCCGAAACTTGGTGAAGCCGACAACGAACAAATAGATCTGCTCATCCGTATCGTCGCCATGCTCGAAGCGGAACATGATGTCCAATTCTTTGAAACAGATCCAGCCACAAAACCTATTCGCAAGAAGGCAAAGAAATGACCGACCTATTCGAAGGCCGAATCATGGATGTCGGCGTTGACCGAACCTGCGTCTTGCAACTGCAATCGGACTTTGATTCTTTACGGCCGCACCAGCGCGCCATGGTCAAGAAGATCGCGACCGAATGCAACGAATACGGTCACTCGATATCACTGGATCAACTCAAATCGCATCGCAGATATCAGATAGGACGAGGGTTAGTTGACCTCATCATGTCCGATAACTGTGACGAACTCCTGATCACGAGTCTCTGCCACTCGATTCAGGGTGTGTTATTCAAAACGGCAGGCGGTGCCATCGGGCATCTCGACTCGGCATGCGCAGAACAGTTCGCTGTCATCTGCCGTGCCATCCGTTGGGATGAACAGGACATCGTTTGGAACACATCAACGGACTCCTTCGGATTCCCAAGCAAAGAAAAGGTAGGTTAATAATGTCAGATGAACAAGATCTCCTCGCAGGAGGCGGACCCAAACTGCCAAGTTTGAAGTTCGAAAAGATCGGCGATGTGCATACAGGTATCGTCACCGATGTGAAGAAGCTCGAAGACCGAGATCCGGCAGGTGTCGCCAAGACATGGCCGAACGGTGATCCACGCTTCGTGTATGTCATCACATTGAAGACAGAAAAAGAAGGCGACGCCAATTTGTGGGCGCGTGGTGCGATGATCACCGCGATCCGTGAAGCAGCGAAACAAGCCTCAGTCACCGAACTTGTCGGCAACAAGATTGCAGTCAAGTATTCAGGTGATGGTGAGAAAAAGTCAGGCTTCAATGCACCGAAACTGTTCGCAGCCAAGGTTGAGAAGGTCGCAACAGACGACCGCTGGTAGTAAGCAATAAGGCTTGAACCTTACTTTGCATCTTTACGCGGATGCGAAGTAAGGTTCTTGTCCCAACCAGCGGAGGTCAAGATGACGAAAAAAGATATACAGGACGCAATCGCGTTCTTGGAGAAAATGTTCGTCGGTGTCGGTGATCAAGACCGACTCTTCGAAGTAATAGCAGCACTCAAAGAAGAACTAGCGAGGAGAAACAAAAGATGACCGGCGATACATTCGCGATGAGCCAAGAGATAGTCGAACTGC
>RFXN01000224.1 GCA_009921625.1 Candidatus Fonsibacter lacus
GGAACAGTGCTTCCGTATTTACTCGTCATTATCGCAATGAAGTCAATAAGTGCCTCTCAAGCAAGTGTGATTGCCATGTCTGAACCCGTCTTCTCTGGAATCCTTGCTTGGTCTATTCTCTCTGAACATTTAACTCTAGCGCAATTATGTGGTGGATTTCTGGTTCTTACTGGGATATTTATCGCTGAAAAATCGAAACCCACAAAGATAGCTCAGATACAAGGTTAGGACTGTGTTAAATTGAAAATAAGTCATCTACGCGGAGAGATTTTAGTTTTTACTAGTGCATTCTTTTTTGCTACTACTGGAGTTCTTGCTAAATTAATAATACTGGGTGGAAACATAAGCGCTTTACGACTAACACAGGTGCGAATTGGGGGAACTTTTCTTCTCTTATTAGTTTATCTGCTTGTGAGTGATCGCTCTTCCCTTAAAGTAACTAGAAAAGAGATTCCAAATTTAATTTTGATGGGGATTATAGGGATTGCCGGAGTTCAAGCTCTATATTTCTTTGCTGTTACCAGGATGCCGGTAAGCATTACTCTAGTGATCGAATTTACCGCTCCAATCTGGATAGCTCTATTTATTCGATACTTTAAAAAGCAAATTGTTAAGCCACTTATGTGGTGGGGTATCGGAACTGCCTTTAGTGGTCTCGTGTTAGTGATGGAAATCTGGAGTGGTCTGAAATTAGACACGCTTGGTGTAATTGCCACTTTCCTCGATGCTCTCTGCCTCTCGTTCTATTACTTGCGTAGTGAAGCTACGGTAAAAACCAGATCCGGTATCTCACTTCTTACCTTTGTTTTTGGCTTCGCCACTCTTTTCTTTGCCATTATTCAGCCCATTTGGACCTTTCCAACTGAAATCTTGACTAAGCAGCTCTCGCTTCACGATTTGAGCCCAGGAAATTTCATTATCGGGTGGCAATTAATTGGAATCCTGATCGTTTTTGGTTCCATCATTCCCTATATTTTTGTGACGTATGGATTGAAATATATTCCAGCATCACAGGGAAGTGTTATCGCAATGACTGAGCCAGTCATTGCTGGTGCAATTGCGTGGGTAGTTTTAAGTGAGGCACTTACACCAGTACAACTTCTTGGTGGCTTCACCGTCCTGTTTGGAATTTACCTCACTGAGAAGTCGCGCCAGAGCGCAGATTAATTTCTCACAACTGCTGCGCCATATCAACAAAGCGTGAGAAGTGACCTTGGAAGGCCACAGTCACAGTCTTTGTTGGGCCATTGCGATGTTTA
>RFXN01000225.1 GCA_009921625.1 Candidatus Fonsibacter lacus
TTTGCTGCTGGCTCGAAATAAGTTGGCGCTGCACTTGTCGCTCGAGCGACAAAGCGCATTAGGTAATCTTTCGCTGGATTTTCACGCGCTTCGCTGCGCACAAAGAAATGTGGCAGTCCGCTCTCAACTTCGTAAGCTGTTACAAGTACTTCGCAGAGCGCTTCGCTGATTTTCGTATCGCCGAAAATCTCATCAAGGACTCGCTCTATTCCCTCTGCTGAATATCTTTCGTGACTTAAACCTTTGAGAGCATCGATAATTTTTAGCCCAGAGTTTTCAAAGATACGCCCATAGGCTTCGCGATAGAAAACAGCTAAATCTTCCGCTTTCCACCGAGGCTTTCCATCGGATCCTGGAGCAGTTAAGGCGAGCGCAATATGGCCACCAGCGGATGTTCCCGCGATGAGATCGAAGATTTCGCTCACCGGCTTGCCCATTCGCCGCTCAATTTCAACGACAACCATTCCAGGAATTAGTCCGCGAACTCCGCCACCATCAATGGATAAAATTTTCATCAGTTTCTCCGGTTCTTAAGAATTGATGCCAGCACTTCGGCTGCCATTCGGACATTAGAATCGCTTACATCAAGATGAGTTACTAGCCGTGCATACCTTGGCCCAAGTGCGCTCACTAAAACGTTCTCTTTTTTGGCCGCCTCAGCAAGTTGTTGAGAAGTCATATCTATTTCATTTAATTGCAGACCCACAATATTTGTCTCCACTTTTTCTGGATCAATAACTGAGGGAGCTACGTTAAAAATCTTTTCTGCCAAAAATTTTGCGTTGCGATGGTCTGCTTCAAGCCTTGAAATATTGTGATCTAGTGCGAAATGTCCAGCAGCGCCAAGGATACCGATCTGGCGCATGCCACCGCCCAAACGTTTACGCCAAACACGAGCTTTACTAACGTTCGCCGAAGTACTAAGGAGTATTGAGCCAACCGGCGCTCCCAAACCCTTCGATAAACAGACGCTGATCGTTTCAAAAAATTTGCCATACTCATTCAATTTCACACCACTTGCTATATGAGCATTCCAGATTCTGGCACCATCAAGATGTAGCGCAATATTCATTTCTGAGGCCCTGTGGTACAACGTTTCAATTTCAGAAATAGGTTGAACTGTTCCTCCACCAAAGTTATGCGTATTTTCAATTGCAATTGCTTTTGTCGAAACCAGATATGGCCCAGCGTTTGGCCGTGCCATTGCTAATGGAACATGCGCTTCAAGTAATCCTCTAGCTGCATGCCAAGTCCGAGTG
>RFXN01000226.1 GCA_009921625.1 Candidatus Fonsibacter lacus
GGTGCATCTGGTGCAGGTGCATCTGGTGCAGGTGCATCCGTTGCGGCTACATCTTGTACAGCAGTTGCCGTTGCATCTTGTGCTGCAGTTGCCGTTGCATTTGCTGTTTGCGGAACGTTCGCGCCGCCATCCATTGGTCCGCCTTGCGGTCCACCGAATGCAGCAGGTTGTCCATGTTGCCCACCGAATGTAGTAGCGCCATCTTGTGGTCCACCGAATCCGCCTTGTGGTCCACCAAATGCTGCAGGTTGACCATGTTTTGCCCACCGAATCCGCCTTGTGGTCCACCAAAGTTTCCACCTTGATCGAATCCGCCTTGTGGTCCACCGAATCCGCCTTGTGGTCCACCGAATCCGCCGAATCCACCGGATTGCATCTGGTCTTGGAAGTCGGCAAATTGTTCTTCGTAATCTGCGTAATCAGCTTCGTATTGCGCGACTTCATCGTTGTACTCAGCAAGAGCATCATCTAGCTCTTGTTGTACTTGATCAAAGAGCGCTTTACCTTCAGGCGTTTTTTCCAGTAGGTCTTGTAACTGCTGGCCTGCTTTTGTCTCACCAAGTCGATGCATCAATTCCTCGAAACGACCTGGATCATTAGTAATCATGTTGGCGATCTTGTCGGGATTTTGATCAAGAATACGAACAAGGTCTTTTCCACCACGAGGAACAATGCCACCTAAAACATTCTGAACAAGTTTCAAGCCTTGACGTGAATGAGCTGCTTGCGCCATTAACGCCATTAAGTCATCCACTTTGTCACCAAATACTTGTTGAGTGATTTCTTGCATATCTGGTTCCAATGGCTGAACAGGTGGCTCAGGAGGGCGAATACCGCGATGGTTATTGCCAGACATTAAGTCTTGTGCAGTTATCTTCTGCCAATCACCTTTACCTGCTGGCATTCCCATGGGGCCGCCCATGCCGGGACCACCAGGTCCCATTGGTCCGCCAGGGCCACCAAACATCTTGCCCATCATGTCGCCCATAGGCCCGCCCATTGCGCCGCCCATCATTTTTCCGAACATGTCTCCCATTGGTCCGCCCACTGGTCCACCGAAGTTTCCAGCTCCCATAGGTCCGCCCATCGGTCCACCGAAGTTTCCGGGTCCATGGCCACCCATCGGTCCGCCAGGTCCACCCATCGGTCCACCGAAGTTTCCAGGTCCGCCAGGTCCACCCATCGGTCCACCGAAGTTTCCAGGTCCGCCAGGTCCACCCATCGGTCCACCGA
>RFXN01000227.1 GCA_009921625.1 Candidatus Fonsibacter lacus
ATAAGTTGGCGGAATATCTGTGATGTCGCCCTTTGGCTTAAGTGCGGTGCTAAACATCGTCACATAAGGAAAGAGGAAGATAATTGCGGTAATCAATCCAATTACCGAAAGCGCTACACCCTTGATTCGTCGCTTCAAAATTACAGCAGGGACGCTCATGATTGATCTGCCTCTCGCCACTTAGATAGCTTCAAAAAGAGCATGATGAAGATGAAAATTACAAGGAAGTTGCCAACCGCTAAGGCTGCAGACTGTCCGATGTCTTGATCTCTGAAGGCAACTTTGTAAGAGAAGGTGGTGGTGGTATCGGTTTCATAACCAGGGCCACCTTGGGTCATCACCCAAATGATGGGGAATGAGTTAAAGACATAGACCGCGTTGATCACAGCAGCTACTAAGAATGCTGGGCGAAGCAACGGAAAAATTATTGTCCAGTATCCCTTCCAGGCTCCAGCTCCATCAACTTTTGCGGCTTCAAGGACCTCTCCAGGTATCGATTGCAAGCCTGCGAGCAGCACATAACTGGTGAAGGGAAGTGAGACGAATACAGCTACCGCAAGTAAGACTTTAAATGAAGTTGAGGGATCACCAAGCAGATCCACGCCCTCTTTGATAATTCCAAGATCTTGCAAAATCAAATTCATCATGCCGTAGTAGGGGTCGAGAATCCACTTCCATGATGTTGCGGTGATAACAAGTGATGCTGCCCAAGGAATGATGATCGAGTAGCGGAGCAACTTCTGACCTTTGAACTTTGCATTCATCAACTGCGCAAGAGGCAATGAGATTGCCAAAGTCACACCAACGACCACAACGAGCCAAATAACTGTTCGACGGAGAACTGCAGGTAAATCAATGTTGGCAATGAGCATCCGGTAGTTCTCAAGACCGGCCCAACCTTCGATGACGCCGGAGATATCGATTGTCCGGAACGACATTAAAAAGAGTTCAATTGTTGGCCAAAGCACGAAGCCGACTATGAGAATAATCGTGCCGCTAAGCCAAGGGAGCGCTTTATAAAACGGCTCTCTCTTTACCGGAGCACCGGCCATCTCTTCGCTCCTTTTACTAGCTGGATATTTAAAGAATCGTGACTGAGAAGTGATTCTACCTAGAAGGAGAGGCAAGACCTCGAAAGATCTTGCCTCTGAACTTCTACTTTATTTAGTTGCTAGCAGTTTCGGGCTTACGCCTTCTTGTTTGCTGCGTCGCACTTTGCCTGGATGCTCG
>RFXN01000228.1 GCA_009921625.1 Candidatus Fonsibacter lacus
GCATGACGATCCAGTCCCGCCCCCGGGCGGTCACCAGGCTTCCGGGTTGGTGGGTGGTGGTCATCGCTGTGTCCCCGATGAACCGAAGACTTTCGGATACTGGGCGATGATGGTGGCCCAGGTGGCCGGGTGGTTGGGAATGGCGATCACGGTGTAGCCCTCCGTCTCGAGGTGCCGGCGTACGCGGTCGTCCCGCGCCGCGACATCGGCGTACTGGTGGATGGACCCATCGATAAAGATGCAGGCAAGGGCGTTCTGGTAGTAGAAGTCCGGCCGGGCGATGCTGACATGCCCCTGCGCCTTGTCGGGAAGCCGGTGCCGATGCTGGTGCAGGTAACTCAGGAAGGCGCGTTCCGCGTCGGTCTCGCACTGGGCGGTCAGGTCATCCAGGGGCATGACCGGCACGGGTTCGCCACGGGCGCCTGCAAGGGCCAAGAGGACTGGGCGGGCAGCGTGGCGGTCGAGGATGGCGTGGTCGCGCTGGTTGTAGTACGACCGGAGGCAGTCGTAGCACGACTGGACGCACGGGGCGGGCCGGTCTTCCGGTTCGAGACCGGTGTCGGGGTCGAAGTGCAGGAGTTCAAGGGCCTTGCGGGAAACAGCGGCGAGGGCCTTGCGGTCATCGACGAGGCGCGAGAGCACCCCGGCACCACCTTCGGCAGCCTCGTAGAGGAGGACCTTGCGCCGGTCGTCGCGGTCGGGGACCGGTTCGGCCGCAAGGTCGCTGTCCTCCAGTTGGTAGACGGTCTCGATGGCCCGTTCCAGGGCGGACTGGACACTTGCCATCGCGGATTCGCGATCATGCCCGTGCAGGTCGAGGCGTTCCAGGACATCGTCCAAGGTGAGGACGAGGGCGTTGCGTCGGTCCTCGACGTACGGGACCACCCGTCGGACCTGTGCCCGGGCGGGCAGGCGCAGCGAATCCTCACCGGGGTCGGCGTCCGACTCGCCACCTGCGCCCATGCCAGGGAGCCACTTGCCGGAGGTGAGGTCGAGGGCGAACCCGAGTTCGTCCTTGCTCTGCACCCACTTGAGATTGATGCGCCACAGGGTGGTCGCAGGTCCGTAGATTGCGGATGCGAGGGTGGTCTGGCCGGACGGGTCGGCATAGGTCGTGGTGCGGGTACGACCGGCATCGCCTTCGAAGCGGTACGTGGTGCGCAGGTCATAGCCGCGCCGGAGGCGCTCCTCCTCATCGCACGTGATCCGCTGGATGCGCTGGGTACGGAC
>RFXN01000229.1 GCA_009921625.1 Candidatus Fonsibacter lacus
AGCTTCTCCCATGACGTTCGGTTCGCGCTGTCCATAGCTTGAGTTTAGTGGCTTGTAGAATTCGGCTATGGCGATTCGAGTGACCGTTCGAGTAAAGCCCGGCGCTTCTCGAAACAAGGTTCGCGGTAGTTATGGCGATCCACCAGAGTTGGTGGTTGCGGTTACCGCGCCGGCGATTGATGGTCGCGCCTCAACAGCGGTCTGTAGGGCAATTGCCGAGGCGCTAGGTGTTTCGCTCTCCAAGGTTTCGATTGTGATGGGTCAAACTAATCGGACAAAAGTTGTTGAGATAAATGATTCTGATCCAGCAATTTCGCGAAAAATCGAAGAGCTATTGAAGGGTGATTAGTGGAGCCTAAAAAACGGATTGCCTTTGCTACACCTGCTCATGGCGCCTACCCGTATGTCATCGCTATCTTTGCTGCGCTTTTGTTGCTTTCCAATATTGGCGCAGTCAAACTCATTGAATTTGGCCCCATCATCACCGATGGTGGTGCATTCCTCTTTCCATTGGTCTACATCGTTGGCGATGTGGTGAGCGAGGTATATGGATTAAAAGCAGCGCGGCGCGCAATCTTTCTTGCTTTCGCGCTCTCAATTCTGGCATCGCTTACTTTTTGGGCGGTGCAAATTGCACCAGCAGCACAAGGATGGAATAACCAAGCTGCATTCGAATCTGTTCTCGGCTTTGTCCCGCGGATTGTTTTAGCAAGCGTCTGCGGATTTCTCGTTGGCCAATTACTTAATGCATATGTACTGGTAAAGATCAAAGAGCGCACTGCCGAGAAGGCGCTCTGGCTTCGCCTAATTGGTTCCACTGTGGTGGGCGAGTTTGCCGACACCCTTACCTTCTGCACCATTGCTTTCTACGGCGTAATTACCGGTGGCGATTTTCTTAATTATGTAATCACCGGTTATGTATATAAGACTCTGCTTGAGGTCGTGCTACTACCTATTACTTACCGCGTAATTGCGCTGATGAAGCGCATTGAACCTTCTTATTATCGGGAAGGGTAATAACGCGCGAGAAAATCATCTCGAAAATCTTCATAAGTATCTTGATCAAGATGTTCCCGGATTTTATCGACGAGCGTTACCGTGAAATGAACGTTATGAATCGTGGTTAAGGTGGAGCCTAGAATCTCTTTTGCCTTAAAAAGATGATGTAAATAAGCCTTTGTGTAATGGGTACAGGTGTAGCAAGTACAGCTCTCATCAATCGGTGAGAA
>RFXN01000230.1 GCA_009921625.1 Candidatus Fonsibacter lacus
GCACGGGCAAGATCTAAAGTGAAATCTCGCCCTCGCTTTCTTCTCGCGCTCGGCGAGCTTGGAATAGGTGTAAGCACAAGATCGGCAGGAAAGAGCGAGCGTGCAGAGAGTAATGCTCTAGTAACAACACCCTCAAGATCGCGATTGCCATCATCTTTTGCACCGAGAATTATCTGGCTCACTTTCTCATCATAAGGAATTAACGAACTTACGCTTATATTCGAATTACCCAATCTGAATCGATGAGGTCTGAGGCTTTCCGAAGGCGTGAAAGCACCTTCGCAAGAAATGCAGAGAATTTTTCCATCAGCAGAGCAGCTGATACATGAAACGGGAATTATTAGTGAGAGTAAAGGAGCAAGGAATTTCATGGCGCAAAAATAGTGATGCGAGGGCTATAGATTGAGTTCAAAGAGCTTTTCTGTGAGTTCCTCACTTCGGTCTCGAGGAATAGTCATTACAAATAATGATCCCCTACCAATAACGCCCACTGCCTCAATAATTCCACCATGAAGTTGTGCATCTTCTTGCGCAATTGAAAGGCCTAACCCCGTTCCACCCCTTGTCCGCTCACGAGATGGGTCTGCCCGCCAGAAGCGATCAAATACTCGCAACTCTTCACCAGGGCGAAGTCCGATTCCAAAGTCGCGGACCGCTATCGCAATTGATTTCTCTCCTGTCCTAATCTCAACTTGTATTGGGTTGCCCCCTCCATAGGCAATCGCATTACTCAAGAGATTACGAAAGATTCGATCCATACGCCGCGGATCTACAACTGTCATAACCGGCTCATTTGGGTGCGTGTAATGAAAAGTAACGCCGTGTTCTTGGGCGATTGGCTTGAGAGCGTCAAGAGTCTTCTCGACTAAAGCAACGACATCAACCACTTCTGGTTCAAGATTTACCACACCGGCGTCAAATCGGCTTACCTCAAGGAGCTCTGTCAGAAGGTTTTCAAAACGTTCCAGCTGTGCTGTGAGTAGTTCAGCGCTTCGCGAAATAGTTGGATCGAAATCATGTCTTTGCCGATAGATCAAGTCGGAAGCCATTTTTAACGTAGTAAGAGGAGTCCTTAGTTCATGAGATACATCCGAAACGAAACGTTGTTGCACGCGAGATAAATTCTCTAAGCGCGTAATTTGACTCTGCAGTGCGCTCGCCATTTCATTAAACGAAAGTGCAAGGCGAGCGATCTCATCGGCGCCTTCAACCTGCATGCG
>RFXN01000024.1 GCA_009921625.1 Candidatus Fonsibacter lacus
CCATGGCTCTTGCATTACGTGGTAGTAGTCGTCAATCTTTTTCGCATGCCCAGAAGGCTCTAGAAAGTAGCCTCTCGGGTAGTAGCGCAATTGATGCCGCTAATATCTCGCAAGATTTTTTTGGAATCGCTGTGACTCTTGATTCGTCACTTGCACTTCGACGATCGCTCTCTGATCCTTCGCGTGAGCCCCAAGAGAAAATTCAACTTGCTCAATCGTTATTCAGTTCCCAATTCAAGAGTAAGAACTCTGAAACCGTGGTTGCAGTTCTAGTTTCGCAGCGGTGGTCGACACCACGTGATCTCGCAGATGTAGCAGAGTGGCTGGCAGTCTCTGCTGAGGCATTTGCAGCAGAGCAAGATGGCAATTTAGAGCGACTCGAAGAAGAACTCTTCCGCTTCAGTCGAGTGATAAGTGCTAATCCAGATTTACGCACGTTCTTGGCTTCGTCTACTGCTGGCTTGGAAGGCAAAAAAGGGCTAATCCGCTCCTTGTTAGAGGGGAAAGTCTCACCGCAAACTTTGGAGCTAATTCTTCAAGTAGCGCTACATCCACGTGGTCGAAATATAGAAGCTGGGCTTAGTGAATTTGCTCAAGCAGCCTCCGACCGCAGGAATCAAGTGATTGCCCATGTTCGTACTGCTCAAGTGCTCTCATCAGCCCAAGTAGATAAATTACAGAATTCTCTCGCTGAGCAAGTCGGGAGAAATGTCCGTTTAAATGTTGAAGTCGACCCAGCCATTCTTGGTGGGGTATCGATTCGTTTTGCTGATGAATTAATCGACGGCTCTCTAGCAAGTCGATTAGCACACGCAGGACGAGAACTGACTGTTTAACCTCGAGTAGAAGGAGAGAAAGATGGCGGAATTAACAATCCGACCTGAAGAGATTCGGGATGCGCTGGCAAAGTTTGTACAGTCGTACTCACCCAGTGGCGCAGGTCGAGATGAGATTGGCACGGTCACGGAAGCAGGCGACGGCATCGCGCGTGTTTCAGGGCTGCCATCCACAATGACAAACGAACTCCTTCAATTCGAAAACGGAACGTTGGGCCTTGCACTTAACCTCGATGTCCGAGAGATAGGTATCGTGATTTTGGGCGAGACCACTGGCATTGAAGAAGGTACGACTGTGCGCCGCACCGGAGAAATTCTTTCGGTACCAGTCGGGGATGGCTTTTTAGGGCGGGTAGTGGATCCGCTTGGGCGTCCTATTGATGGCAAAGGTGAGATCAATACTTCAGATCGTCGGGCTTTGGAATTACAAGCGCCATCTGTAGTACAACGACAACCAGTGAAAGAGCCGTTGCAGACTGGTATTAAAGCTATTGATGCGATGACTGCAATTGGTCGTGGACAGCGACAGTTAATTATTGGTGATCGTCAAACTGGAAAGACTGCAGTCGCAATCGACACCATTATCAATCAGCGAGAGAATTGGAAGTCAGGAGATCCAAAGAAACAAGTCAAGTGTATCTACGTTGCAATCGGTCAAAAAGGATCGACCATTGCATCAGTTCGCGCGGCGCTTGAAGAAGCGGGCGCACTTGAGTACACCACTATTGTTGCTTCACCAGCTTCCGATCCGGCAGGATTTAAATATCTCGCCCCCTACACCGGTTCTGCAATCGGTCAGCATTGGATGTATCAAGGAGAGCATGTATTAATTGTTTTCGATGATCTCTCTAAGCAGGCAGAGGCATATCGTTCAGTTTCACTCTTACTTCGTCGTCCACCAGGCCGCGAGGCTTACCCAGGAGATGTTTTCTACTTACACTCTCGCCTCCTTGAACGTTGTGCGAAACTCTCCGATGATCTAGGGGGCGGTTCTATGACTGGCCTGCCAATTATCGAGACGAAAGGCAATGACGTCTCAGCCTTTATCCCGACCAACGTCATTTCGATTACAGATGGGCAATGCTTCCTTGAAACAGATCTATTTAATGCCGGCGTTCGTCCAGCAATCAACGTAGGTATCTCTGTTTCACGAGTAGGTGGCTCGGCACAGACAAAAGCAATTAAGAAGATTGCTGGTCGTCTCCGTCTAGACTTGGCACAGTATCGTGAACTCGAAGCCTTTGCCGCTTTCGGATCTGATCTCGATGCTGCATCGAAGGCACAACTTGAGCGCGGTGCGCGTATGGTTGAGTTGCTGAAGCAAGGCCAGTACAGCCCATTCTCTGTCCCGCAAGAAGTGGCATCAATTTGGGCGGGAACTACTGGCAAGCTCGACAAAATTGCCGTCGCAGACATTCGTCGCTTCGAGAGCGAATTTCTTGAATTCCTCGGACGAGACCGAAAGAAAATTCTTGATGTTATTGAAGAGACCAAAGAACTATCGGATGACACTGTGGCTGCACTAACTGAAGCTATCGAAACGTTTACTGCGCGCTTTAATGCGTCAAATGCGGCCCCTTTAAATGAGGCTCCAGTAGAAGCGCTCGAAGGAGAAGGCGCGGAAGCAATCACTCGAGTGGTACCAGCAAAGAAATAACCAGTGAGTTCGCGAGAGCTTTAGAGAGGAGGAGGGCAAGTGGGAGCACAACTACGTATCTATCGCAGACGTATGCGGTCGGTAAAAGCGACGAAAAAAATTACCAAAGCAATGGAACTAATTTCAGCTTCCCGGATTGTGAAGGCGCAGCAGAAAGTTCAAGCATCTACACCCTATGCAAATGAGTTGACGCGCGCAGTAACTGCAGTTGCCTCCTTCTCCAGTACAAAACATCCACTCACCGAAAATGAAAAAAATCCGAAAAGCGCCGCCGTGCTCTTGATTTCTGCTGATCGTGGTATGGCAGGTGCCTATTCAAGTAGCGTGATAAAGGAAGCCGATCAGGTAATTGCGATGCTACGTGAACGCGGATTGGAAGCTAAGCCCTACTTGGTAGGACGTAAAGCAATAAATTATTACCGATTTCGCAATCGCACAATAACAAAGCAGTGGAGTGGTTTTAGCGATAACCCCACCTATGCCCATGCAAAAGAGATATCTGAAGCACTTCTTGAATCATTTCTACTTGATTCGGCCAAGGACCCTAATGGAGTTGCTGAATTGCATATCGTGTATACCGAGTTTAAATCTATGGTGACTCAAGAGCCTATGGCGAAGAGAATGCTGCCACTTGAAGTTGTAGAGACAACAAGTGCCGTGGCAGGACCACTTCCACTCTATGAGTTTGAGCCTTCGGCGGGAACAGTCCTTGATGCGCTACTTCCGCGCTATGTAGAGGCCCGAATTTTCAATGCACTTCTTCAATCTGCAGCTTCAGAGCATGCAGCGAGGCGACGTGCAATGAAATCAGCAACTGACAATGCTGATGAATTAATCAAGTCGCTTACCCGAAGAGCAAATGCGGCCCGTCAAGCCGAAATTACCCAGGAAATCAGTGAAATCGTTGGCGGCGCGGATGCGCTCGCCTCTGCAAGCGCAGGAAGTGAGTAATAGATGGCAACTGTAACTAAATCCGCAGGGCGTGTAGCTCGAGTCATCGGACCAGTCGTGGACGTTGAGTTCCCCGCTGATTCCATGCCAGAGATTTTCAATGCGCTCCATGTCAATGTCTCGTTAAGTGGAACGGAACGAACGTTGACACTTGAAGTTGCGCAACATATTGGCGATAACTTGATTCGCGCCATCTCTATGCAGCCAACAGATGGCATGGTCCGAGGCGCGGAAGTTCGCGATACAGGTGCGGCGATCTCCGTTCCCGTTGGTGATGTTACAAAGGGCCACGTCTTTAACACCCTTGGTGAATCACTCGATGTGCCAACTTCTTCTCTTGATATCAAAGAGCGTTGGCCAATTCACCGTAACGCTCCAGATTTTGATCAACTCGAGTCAAAGACTGAAATGTTTGAGACCGGAATCAAAGTTATCGATCTCCTAACCCCTTATGTAAAGGGTGGAAAAATCGGCCTCTTCGGTGGCGCCGGTGTTGGTAAGACCGTTCTTATTCAAGAGATGATCTACCGCGTCGCTGAAAACTTCGGTGGCGTTTCGGTATTCGCAGGCGTTGGTGAACGTACCCGTGAAGGTAACGATCTCTTCCTCGAAATGACCGAGACCGGTGTTATTAATAAGACCGCATTGGTCTTTGGACAGATGGATGAGCCACCAGGAACTCGTCTTCGCGTTGCGCTCTCTGCTCTCACGATGGCTGAGTATTTCCGCGATGTGCAGAAACAGGATGTGCTCCTCTTCATCGATAACATCTTCCGATTTACTCAGGCAGGTTCTGAGGTATCAACGCTCCTTGGCCGTATGCCATCTGCGGTGGGTTACCAACCAACGCTCGCTGATGAGATGGGTCAGCTCCAAGAACGCATCACCTCAACTCGTGGCCACTCGATTACATCAATGCAAGCGATTTATGTCCCTGCCGATGACATCACTGACCCAGCGCCACACACCACATTTGCCCACCTTGACGCGACGACTGTTCTCTCTCGTCCAATCTCGGAGTTGGGTATCTATCCTGCGGTGGATCCACTCGACTCCACCTCACGAATTCTCGATCCACGGTACATCGGTGAGAATCACTTCCGGGTAGCAAACCGAACCAAGCAGATCTTGCAGCGGTACAAAGATCTCCAAGACATCATCGCAATTCTTGGTATCGATGAGCTCTCTGAAGAAGATCGTATTCTTGTAGGTCGCGCTCGCCGTATCCAGCGCTTCCTTTCGCAGAACACCTTCGTCGCTAAGGTCTTCACCGGCCTTGATGGTTCATTCGTTACCCTTTCAGAGACCATCGCTGCCTTCGATGCGCTCGCAAATGGCGATTACGATCACATCCCAGAGCAGGCATTCTTCATGTGTGGTGGCTTGGATGATGTTGAGCGTAAGGCAGCGGAGTTGGCGAAGAACTAATGGCGCTACGAGTAGAAGTTGTGACACCAGAGAAGAAAATCTTCTCTGGTGAAGCAAGCATGGTCCAAGCGCGAACTCTTGCAGGTGACCTTGGAATTCTTCCTGGCCACATCTCACTTCTTGGCGTACTCGTTGATGGCGAAGTTGTCGTGAAGGAGACCAACGGCCAGAGCACAACTTTCACTATCAACGGCGGGTTTCTCTCGGTAAATAAAGATCGCGTCTCTATCCTTGGAGAGAGTAGTAACTAGAATTTAAAGAAACTACCTGGAGCGTGTCCATGAAATATGGGTATATATCGCAATATCAGGTATTGGCTCGAGCACGAAAAATTCTCTCGTTCGCAGCCGTTATCGCAGTCGCCCTTTCGAGCCCTTTTGCAAATGCTGCCGATGCTCCGCAAAACTCCTTAAATGTCAATCAAGTCAATTCGAAAGAACTAATGCAGGGCAATGACTACTATGGCATTCGTACTTTTCAAACCACACAAAAACCAGATTCAATACTTGGTTGGTTTCAACAAAATTTACCGACGATCCCCAATCAATATGGGGAGAAGCAGAAAGATCCAGATAAATTGGGAGTCTCATTTAGCTCCGAGCTGCCCATGGCGCTCTTATCTTCTATTCGAGTATTTACCTCAAAAGTTGGCGAGAGCGATTCTGCTGTTAATTATCTCTGCAGCTCAATTGATGATCCAGCCTGTTCACCGGCGAGCGGCAAATTTAACTCGTTGCGAGTTGATTCCGTAATAGGAAACTGCCAAAAAAATCCAGATTCGGCATGTGTCGAATCGCTCTCGCTGATACTTGCAGATAAATCTGTAGTGACTGCAAAACCAATACTTGAAATTCCCGCAGGTACCAAAACTTTTCCAGGGAAATTTTCAAGTTCCGGGCAAGGGTTTCCTCCCGGGCTTTCTACTTGGATATGGGAGGCAAACGTGCCAGGGGCTCCCTCAAACCGTTATCTTGCTCGAGGCACAGTAACAACTTATGCAAAAGTGGCATCTGGCGCTTTAGATTTTCAGAAGCCAACATTTAACTTTGAATTGGTGCCAATTACTTCAGAAGCTGCGCCAGTAATTGCGCCAAGACTCGAGAATTTCAAGTATAAAAACACGTCAGATCCGGTTGTTAGACAGGTGAGTATTCAACCAAGTTGTTTAGCTCACGATACAAATATCTGCTATCACCGAGCCAAATTTCCAAGTGGGGCGCGGGCGACGGTAGTTCTAAAATTGCCTAACAGAGTTAATGGTTGGCTAAATGGCCGACTGGTTAAACCAAATGTGACGACAGAGAAAATTGATGAAATCTACGATCGTGTTCGAGTAGAAGCTGCTCCATCTGAGAACATCATTGCTGGTGGATGGGTTGAATGGAAAAAAATCCCAGAAGCGCTTTTCTTCAATGACGATGGCACTCCAAATACCATGGGGGTAGGTCGTCTAGATGGCGCGGCAGGTATGTACTCCGGAGGTGTAGGTGCAATCCAAGAGTATTTGGATTGGCAGAAATATCTTGGTGATAGCGCTCTCTTGAAAGAGGAGGGTTGGACTATTTCCAGTACAACAGTGGACTCTGGTGAGCAATGTGGCACGCAAACAGGCCTACAAGGGGTGGTAGCTTCGAACGCCTCAGCATATTCACCTGGGGCGCCAGCCTTTAACAAAGAGACACAAACATTGGATTACAAAGTTGCCGCACCGCATTTTGCTCCTGATGGGAAAACCGAAAATCTTGGTACATATGGACTCTCCATGCGCGCTGATTTAGTCCAATGCTTATACGGCGTAACAGAAGTTCCCTCGCGAGTTGAAGTCACAATTACCAATGCCACAAGTGGTGAAAGTAAAGGATCAACAGTTGAACTTTTCAAGAATGGTAACTGGGTTTATTTAAGCGCGGAAGGCTTTACTTTTTCTTCGCCAACGCTAAAAGTAAAGTTAGTGCAAGAGAAAAAAGTGGAGGCCGCTGCCCCTGCGACCAACGCGCCCCAACCAACCACGGTAGCAGCCCCAAAAGTTGCTGCCAAAAAGAGCATCTCTTGCGTAAAGGGCAAAATCATCAGAAAGATTACGGGAACTAATCCAAAGTGCCCAACAGGATTTAAGCAGAAATAATTTACATTCTCCGAATTTGAGCACCGAGCATCGTTAACTGCTCATCAAAATGCGGATAACCGCGATCGACATGGAAAATATCTTCAATGATTGTGCTGCCATCGCAGACCAGCGCTGCCAAAACCAGCGCTGCTCCAGCACGGATATCCGTCGCTGCAACGGGCGCACTAGAGAGCATCTCTTTACCTTTAACAAAGGCGTGATGGCCATCGGTGGTGATATCAGCGCCAAGACGAACGAGCTCATTGATAAACATAAATCGCCCTTCAAAGACATTCTCAGTCACGAGTGCAGAGCCTTGAGCGATGGAGTTGAGCGCGATAATCATTGGTTGTAAATCGGTGGGAAAGCCTGGATAGGGCAGGGTCATCGCATCTACTGCTTTAGGGCGATGATCCATCCGAACTCGAAGTCCGCCAGGAATTGTGGTCACTACTGCACCGGCGAGAACTAATTTCTCTAGGGGAATCTCTAGGTGGTCAGGATTGGCATTATGTATTGTGATGTCGCCGCGAGTCATGGCAGCAGCAAATGCCCATGTTCCAGTGACGATTCGATCCGGAAGGGCATCGTGATCTGCAGGGTGGAGTGATTCCACTCCATTGACGGTGACAGTTGAGGTGCCAAGCCCAGAAATTTGTGCGCCCATCTTTTGTAGATATACGCCAAGGTCAACAATGTCAGGCTCGCGCGCTGCATTGTCAATCACGGTTTCACCTCGGGCAAGGACCGCTGCAGTTAATAGATTCTCGGTCGCGCCAACGCTGGGGAACTCTAATTCGATCTGCGCGCCACGAAGTCGACCTGAAACTGTTGCAACAATGTAACCATGCTCATTTCTTACCTCTGCACCAAGAGATTCCAAACCTTTGATATGAAAATCTAATCCGCGTGAGCCAATGGCATCTCCTCCAGGAAGTGCAACGTCAGCGCGTCCGGTTCGCGTAAGTAGCGGACCTAGGACATTGATGGAGGCGCGCATCTTGCGAACCAAGTCATAATCAGCGCGATGCTCTAACTTCTCCGGGACGTTAATGGTGAGCATCAATGCGCTCTCATCCTGCGTTATCTGGCAGCCAAGGCGCTCTAAGAGTTCGGACATGATGGTGACATCTGCAATCGCTGGAACATTCCCCAAGCGATGCTCTCCAGGGGCGAGCAGGGTCGCTGCCATCAATTTGAGGATGGAATTCTTTGCCCCATGCACGTCAACCTCACCGACGAGGCGTGCGCCCCCGGTGACCTCAAATCGCTCCATGTGGTTCATCGTAGAGGTTCAGCGTAGGGTAGGAGCATGGTAAATCTGACGCGTATCTATACTAAAACTGGCGATGATGGCACTACCTCTCTAGGGGATATGAGTCGGACCTCGAAGAACGACCCACGCCTTGAAGCCTATGCGACAGTTGATGAAGCGAACTCCAGTATCGGCGTCGTATTAGCGCTCGCTGAAGTTTCGGCAGAGGTGAAGAAGTTACTGACTCGGATTCAAAACGATCTCTTTGATGTTGGCGCAGATCTCTGCACTCCCATGATTGATAACCCACCACATGAGCAGTTACGAATTTTGGAATCTCAAATTTCATATATCGAAGAGCAGATTGATAATTTCAATGCTGACCTTGCTCCACTTCGTTCATTTGTACTTCCTGGTGGAATGCCTGCTGCTGCGCTTTTACATGTTGCACGAACAGTTGTCCGTCGCGCCGAGCGATGCACCTGGGCTGCAATCCATGCATTTGGCGCCGGCGTTAACCCGCTCACCGCAAAGTACCTCAATCGACTCTCAGATCTACTCTTTGTCCTTGCTCGCTATGAGAATAAGAGCGTTGGAGATGAGTTGTGGGTTCCTGGAGCTAATCGCCAACAATAATTATTTTTCGTTGAGAATTGTCTGGGCAGCAGAGAGCTCTTTGGGAAAGACCAATAGCGCAATTCCATCTTTTGCAGTCACAAGATTTGCTTTGATGTTTGCATCAGCTAATTTCTTTCGTGCCATCTCACCTTCGATATAATTACTCGGTTTGCTTACGGGGACAAGAAGACCATATTCATCGCTATTGCCAGTTTTTGCTGGCGGCGCAACAAGAGATTTGCCACGTGAAAATGTCCAGCGCAAAAGTGGAATCAAAAGTAAGAGCGCAAAGAAGCCACCAAAGGCTTGCAAAAAGAGCTGATTATTGATTCCGCCGAGCATGGTTCAGAGAATAGTTGAACTTTGGTTAGCTCGCAGCGGCAGTTGTTGTAGGAGTGGCTGAAGCAGCGGCAACTGGAGTCGGAGCAGGCGAGCTGGTTGGAGTGGGAGCTATATCGGGATTGGGGGTAAAGGTGTTACGTGGAATCTTCCCAATCACATTGTCATTTCTGCAGAAGGCCTTCATGTTAAGAATTTCCGCATAGTCCTCAACGGGCTCCTTGCTAATCAGAATGATTGTCTTCACCTCTTTTGCTTTACTACCTTTGGCAAACGTTTGTAGATTTCCCAAAACATCGGCATATTTGCCAATCACAATCGATTGCACCTCCCACCACTTACATTTTTGAGCAGAAGCAACATAAATTGCTGCACAGACTTGTCTCTCGCACGCTTTGAATACATTGAGAAGTACGTTGTTTGCGCTCAGCACGCCAACCAGCTCTTTCTCACTCTTTGGCGTAGAAATATATACATCCCCTGCCTTTTTAAATCCTTTCGGTGGCCATTTAGGTGAAGGCGAAGGGAGTGGTTTCGATATTTTTCGTGGTTTTTTAACTACGTTCTTTTTAGCAGGCTTCTTTTTCACAGGTTTCTTTTTAACTTCACTCTTCTTTGTTGGCTTTGGCGTGGGTTTACTTGCAGCGGCTGCATGTAGGGCAAAACTGGTATGCGTTGCAGAGAGGAGCATGGTTAGCGCAAGTATTACTCCCCATCGCTTCTGCGAAGTATTCACGAACGCTCCCAGCGGAAAGTCTTCATCGCTACAACAAAGCCTGCGATGAGCCAAGCGATTAAGATGAGAGCAGTTCTGCCAGGTTCCCAACTCTTGGCTACCTCTTGAGTGGCAAATGAATCGGGAAGGAAAACTGAACGCATTCCCTGGGTGAGCCACTTTAAGGGAAAGAGCGCCGCAAAGTTTTGCATCCATGTTGGCAGTTGGGTAAACACAAAAAATACCCCGCTAAAAAACTGCAGAATGATCACAATTGGCGAGACCACTGCTGAAGCGCCCCGCCCACTCTTAGGTACGACTGAAAAGGCAATGCCAAGAATTGTCGAGCTGGCAATACCAAGGAGCATCACCCAAATGAAGGTCAACCATCGCTGCGGAGTAGAGGGGAGCGAGATTCCATAGAGCGCGACCCCAAAAGCAAGTAAGAGCGCCACCTGAATAAGCATGCTTACAAAAACGAGAATTACCTTGCCGATGAAGTAGGAAGCTTTTGGTGCAATGGGAAAGAGGAGGGTAAAAACCACGCTCTCACGTTGGCGCATAAATTGTTTGATCTCCAATACGCCGCGCGCAATACCAATTGATAGCGTTCCTGGTTGGTTGCTCATTCCTGACCACCAATCATCTGGAGATAAATCTCTTCAAGAGTTGGCCGGGCAACAGAGAGCTCAGGTATCTCACCTGGTATCCGCGCAGTTAATTGACGGATAAATTCCGTTGGTGAAGCTGTTAGTTCTTGATGGATCGACCCACCCTCACGCCAGCGAATGATTACTTGCTCTCGATCTCTGCCACCCAATCTCTCTGGAGTAGCACAATCGACAATAACGCCTTGGTTCATTACCGCTACTCGGTCGGCCAGCGCCTCTGCTTCATCGAGATAATGAGTACTCATTAAAATTGTGGTGCCTTCACTTCGTAAGCTTCGAATTAACTCCCAAAAAGAACGGCGCGCTTCAGGATCAAATCCAGTCGTAGGTTCATCAAGAAAGAGCAGTTCGGGGGTACCGATAATTCCAAGGGCAACATCTAATCTGCGCCGTTGACCACCTGAGAGATGTTCGCCTCGAGCACTTCGCTTCTCTTCTAACCCAACGGCAGCAATCACTTCATCAACGTTTCGTGGATTGGAGTAATACTTCGCAAAGTGGGTAAGAATTTCCTCGACCGAGAGGTCAGCCCCATCTTTCGTTGACTGCAGGACGATGCCCACGCGATTACGCCACGCGGGCAGATTGGTAGTTGCGGGATCTTCGCCAAGAACAGTGAGCTTGCCGCCATCGCGAGATCGGTATCCCTCAAGAATTTCAATAGTGCTGGTTTTACCTGCGCCATTAGGGCCAAGGAGCGCAAAAATTTCTCCGGTTTGTACATCGAGGTCAATGCCTTTGACCGCGCTAACAACGTTTTTCCCGGCGCGATAGGACTTCACTAGTCCGCGTACCTCGATTGCGCCACTCACGGTGGTTATCTTGCCGTAGAACTCTGAGAATGCCGAAAAAAGGCGAGAAAAGGCGAGAAAAGGCGAGAAAAGGGAGTAACCCAGCGGGTGGCGCGTTAACTCGAGAATTACCTGCGAATTACTGCGAAAATACTCTGGTGAGCCCGCGTAAGAACTATCGTGCTAAAGATGCACGCCCTGATGACGAGGCGAGTGAGCGTGCACCACGCCCTTCTAATGAGTGGGAAGAAGATGGCTTTACCGTTCGTGCGCTAACTGGAGCGAGTTCTACAAAGATGTATCGCTGCCCAGGATGTGATCATGAAATTCGAATGGCCACGCCCCATATCGTCGCCTGGCCAATAGAAGATCCAGAGAACCGCAGACATTGGCATACGCCTTGTTGGAATTCGCGCGGCAAGCGCGCACCGAAAATCGAACGAACTAGAAATGCCCCACGTTATTAATTGAAGTAATTAACGCTTCTTATATCCAGCAGGACATTTTGGCGCTGTTCCACTTACCTTTTTTACCAATTTTCCTTTAACGCACGTAATAGTTTGAGTGGCGCTCTTCTTTGCGATAGGAGGAGTAGGTTTAGTGGCAGATAATTTCTTCTCTTGCGTTAATTTCACTTTGATCACCGGAGAAGAGAAGGTGAAATTCTGTGCAGAGAGAAATAGCCACTCGCGCTTTGCATCTTCACGGATGCTCTCGGTGGCGATGGTCTGCTCTTGGCCATCCGAACCAATAACGGAAATCGACGCTTGGAAAGGTGCATCGGTAAAACCATAGACACACCGCGCAGTTTCACTACGAATAGCAAGATCATACGTGCCACGGGTAAGAGTTACGCCATCTTCCGTATGATGAAGACCCGCTACCTTGTAATTGAGCGTGCCATCTCTAAATTCTGGAGCCCCGTTTTCATAAATAAGAGCATTAGTAGTGACAATTCCCAGGAGTTTCGTTTTATCTTTGAAGCATTGCGAGGTGACTTGAGGTTGATAACCATTTGCGCTTGCGCCTGAGGAAATCACCCATTGCGCTCGCGCGCTAGGCATAGTTTTTAGTATGGGTTCGAAAGCTGCGAAATCGGCAAAGTTGCCAACTGGGTCGTACCCTCCTCCTCCGGAGGTTGGTGAATTGATCATCTCGTTATAACCAAATTCTCCATAACTGAGTCGAATTCGCTCATCAATCTTGGGATTATTCTTAAGTTCGCTCTTTTTGATTACTCCATAAGCACCAGGCGCTGCAATCGGCGCACCTTCAATTGTTATTTTATTAAATGTCTTATCGAGGGGAGTGACGGCTACGTTCACATCTTTCATTCGACCATATAGCCAACCAGTCATTTCACTACCCATACGAAGAGTAAGTGAAACCCGAGTATTCTCTGCAAAATCTCCATACTTTGCACAACTTCCAGTCTCCGTCCATGCGCAGTCTTGAAGATTGTCGTAGCCATTTCCCTTTTGGCGGATACCGTAACTTTGGGCGCCATCAGAGTTAACAGATTTATAACTTTCTAAGTCGTAATACTTTCCACTTACAACAGAGATTGGAAATACACTCACTCGCATCGATTGTAACGAGATGGGATTATTCCGTTTTCCAGCGCTACCAATTTTTTCGCGATTTTGGAAATAAGTAACTCGAACGGCAACGCCATAACTTTTCGAGCCCGCTTTGTTGGCAATAGTTGGTGAATTCCAGAGACTTGGTCCGCCACCAGCTGGCAATCCTGTTACCGGATCAGCAGGGGTAGTAAGTGAGCGAACCTCATGATCGAGCGTCGCTTCTTCTAACTTGGCGTTACCCGTGGTGCCAGTGGATAGAGCGAGTCCGTCAATACACATTCTCTGATCTGCATTTGCGCAAGGCGGCAGCATAAGTTGCGCACTCACCCCTGAACTAATTCCCCCACACCTGGTTGTCGCTCTTCAAAAGTGATTCCGTAATAACCTGGCGTGCCAAGACCACCAGGAATTAAATCAAAGAAGCTTGCACTTCTACTTGGTAAGGAGGTAATGAATAGCGAGACGAGAACAAGCGCTGTCATGAAAATAATTCTTCGAAGCGCGCCAGAGCGCTTGCTATAAATATTCTGACTCTTCATTTGTGACGAATTCTACCCAAAGAGGTAATAACCTTGTCTGCAAAGGCAGTCCGTGTAAATGAGGTAAATTCCAGAGGTAAGTTAAACCGTGGTTTCACCACTGAACGTGGATAGGTGAATTCCAGTAACCCTTCCGGGCCATGTATTCGACCCATACCACTATCTTTTACGCCACCAAAAGGCATTGAGCCCATGGCGGCAAAGGTGAAAACTGAGTTAATAGAGACCATGCCACAGTGAAGTTGGGCAGCAATTTTCTCACCATTGCGTTTCGACCAGACTGATGCCGCCAAACCAAATGAGGTGTCATTAGCTTTTGCAATCGCCTCATCCATGTTCTGCACTCGATTAATCAGTAGTACTGGCCCAAAAGTCTCTTCGCGCATCGATGGCGCATCTTCAGGCACGTTTGTGATGATTACCGGTTCCACAAATCGCTCACCTACAGAACTTCGATCTCC
>RFXN01000231.1 GCA_009921625.1 Candidatus Fonsibacter lacus
GCGCCGAAATTACTCGGCGTTCTCAGCGCTTTTTGCCTCTTCACGTTGCTTACGATGAGCTAAGAAGCGAGCTTGCGCTTCAGCGTATTGACGCTCCCACTCTTCGCGAGCAGCTTCAAAACCTGGCTTCCACTCTTGCGTGTCAGGATCAAATCCTTCTGGATAGATAAAGTTGCCATTTTCGTCATAGCGAGCAGGCATGCCATATTGAGTGGGATCAAATGCTTCCACTTCAACTTCATGACCTTCATTTGCTTGCTTCAAAGAGAGTGAAACTCGACGACGCTCAAGATCAATGTCAATAATCTTGACCATAATCTCATCATCAACACGAACTACCTGCTCAGGAATCTCAACATGGCGTTCTGCTAGCTCAGAGATGTGAATGAGACCTTCAATGCCTTCGTAGACGCGAACAAATGCACCGAATGGCACGAGCTTTGTCACCTTACCGGAGGTCACTTGACCAATAGTGTGAGTACGAGCGAATGCTTGCCACGGATCTTCTTGAGTTGCTTTGAGAGATAACGAAACGCGCTCGCGCTCGAAATCAACTTCAAGTACCTCAACAGTTACTGGCATTCCCACTTCAACAACTTCGTTTGGATGATCGATGTGCTTCCAAGAAAGCTCGCTGACGTGTACCAAGCCGTCAACGCCACCGAGATCAACGAATGCACCGAAGTTAACGATTGATGAAATTACACCAGAGCGAACTTGTCCCTTTTGTAGTTGATTAAGGAAAGTAGTTCTACTCTCTGATTGAGATTGCTCAAGGAATGCTCGACGTGAGAGAACTACGTTGTTGCGATTCTTGTCGAGTTCAATAATTCGAGCTTCAATCTCTTTTCCAATGTATGGAGTGAGATCACGGACTCGGCGCATTTCAACAAGTGATGCTGGAAGGAATCCTCGAAGTCCGATGTCTACGATGAGGCCACCCTTGACGACTTCAATAACCATTCCCTTAACAACTTCGTCGCGCTCTTTCATTCCTTCGATGGTTCCCCATGCGCGTTCATACTGAGCACGCTTCTTGGAGAGAATCAATCGACCTTCTTTATCTTCCTTAGTAAGAACAAGCGCCTCAATGCGCTCTCCTACCTTTACCAATTCGCCGGGATCGACGTCGTGGCGAATGGAAAGTTCACGAGATGGGATAACACCTTCAGTCTTGTATCCGATATCAACGAGAACTTCGTCGCGATCTACTTGA
>RFXN01000232.1 GCA_009921625.1 Candidatus Fonsibacter lacus
GGCAAATATGCTCCTGAAGTTGCTAAGGCATATGTCAAAGAACTTCGTGACATCTTGCGCTCCCTCGGCGTAAGTGATGTAAAGATGGAGCAAGGTTCCCTTCGTTGCGATGCCAACGTCTCATTGGCGCCCATTGGTTCAGGAAAACTTGGCACCCGAAGTGAGACTAAGAACGTTAACTCTCTTCGCTCCGTAGAACGGGCAGTTCGAGGCGAAATGATTCGCCATGCAGGGTTACTTGAGAAGGGCGAACGCGTCATACAAGAGACGCGCCACTTCCAAGAAGATTCGGGAACAACTCGCTTTCCCTGAACCAGATCTCACACCTGTTGCTCCGGCAGCAGAGTGGATTGAGAAATTACGTAGTGAGCTGCCTGAGAAACCATCGATTCGTCGCGCGCGGTTGCAAGCGCTCTGGCAAGTACCAGATAAAGAGATGGCTGCCCTTGTTAATGCCGGCGCTGTCGATCTCGTTGAAGAGACTGTTGCGCTCGGCGCCGATCCCACGCGCGCTCGCGGTTGGTGGTTAGGTGAGATTTCGCGTTTAGCAAATGAAGCGGAGATTGAATTATCAAGCATTGGAATTACCCCCAAAGGCGTTGCTCGTATTATCGAATTAATTTCAGCAGGGGAGTTAACCGATAAGTTGGCTCGCCAAGTTGTGGCAGCGGTTATTGCAGGTGAGGGCGATCCAGATACCGTAATCGCCACTCAAGGAATCAAAGTTGTCTCTGATGAGAGCGCGCTGATAGCGGCCATTGAAAAAGCAATTGCAGCACAGCCAGAGACTGCAGAGAAAGTTCGGAATGGACATTTACCAGCTGCTGGCGCGCTCATTGGCTCAGTCATGAAAGAGACTAAAGGCCAAGCAGATGCAGCGCGGGTCCGCGAGCTCCTACTTGGCCTCTTAGGTCAGAGCTAATTTCTTTTAGTGAACTACTGCGCCTTCACTTTCAACAACTGACTCTTTACCGATATTAATAAAGAGGGCCAACACAATTGCCCCAACACTAAGGAGCGCAGCGCTCACTGTGAAGGCAATGGTGAATCCATGAGTTAGGCCGAATGTTGGCACCTTCCCTGGATTGCTCTTCATATATGAGGTTGCTGCCGTTGCAGCAACGGTGTTTAGGAGCGCGGTACCGAGTGAGCCACCAACTTGTTGGCTGGTATTGATCAACGCGCTAGCAATACCAGCATCGCGATTT
>RFXN01000233.1 GCA_009921625.1 Candidatus Fonsibacter lacus
ACGCTTTTGGGCTGGATATTGATAGCCTTGAAAAAAAATCCATCAGAGCGCTTCATCGCTATCACGCTATTACTAGTTGCTGGAGCAATGCTGACAGTAAGTGCTCTCTCGTTAATTCCATCAGCTCTTGATAGCGGTCTTAACATTATGCAGGTATTACTCACCACCAGCCTTGGTTTTGCTTTAGTTATTGCCTTATCCAGTGTTAAGTTTGATAAGGCAGGAGCAAAGGTAAATAACCCAGTGCTTCTTATCACTATTGCCTTATCGCTTCACAATCTTCCAGAAGGGGCGGCCCCTATTGGAGCAAGCTTGGTCGATATTCAAACTGGGCTTACAACATCAGTTGTGTTAGCGCTACATAACATTCCTGAAGGAATAGCAATAAGTGCAACAGCGCTCCTTGCTGGCTATGGTCGAAAGAAGGCTCTGCTTCTAACCATTGCCGCCACCTTAGCTGAGGCCCTGGGAGCATTTGCTGTTTATTTCAGCGGCTCTCTCTTGCTCTCTGATCGCTCTATCGGGCTACTTCTCAGCGGAGTTGCAGGAATTATGATTGCAATATGTGCCAAGGAGTTAATTCCTTATTCACTCAAAACTCTTGGTAGCAGAAGAAATTAAGCAGATGATTAAGCCCTTAAGAAGAGTCGCCCTATACGCCGGATTTAATTTGTGCGGCATGCTCCAAAGGATGACTTATATAGGTTTCAAGCCAAGTTTTCACTGTGTATTTTCCAGATTCGGTGTGAATTCCTGCGTTATCCAACTGGCTCAGTTCAAGTCTTTTTACGACTTCCAACGACGATTGTCGCACCGCTTTAAAAACTTCTAAAGATGGAGCTACAGGTAACTCTTTATACCCTAAAGTTTCATTTTCGCCCCATCCGGCTTCGTCATACCCTTGAATTTGCGTTCCAGGCTCAGCAATCAATCGTCGAAGACGCGCGTAAGACTGGGCTTCACTGTCTGCAACATGATGAATTATTTGTCGAGCCGTCCATCCCCCAGATGATGAAGAGTCAAGTTCAGCTTCGCTTAATTCTTGAGCGACTTTCAAGAACTCAGCGGTCGCATTTGCATAAGAGTTTGCGAAATTTTTCAGGTCCATAGCTCAATTAAACAACAAAGAATAAAGAAGAGTCGCCCTATAAGCCGGATTCTGTCTTGCTATTGCTAGCGAGATCACCATCCATCTAGATC
>RFXN01000234.1 GCA_009921625.1 Candidatus Fonsibacter lacus
GGCGGATAAAACGTGGATTACCGAGCAATACGATAAATATGTGCAAGGAAATACCGTTGCAGCGGGTCCAAGTGATTCTGCAGTTATTCGAATTGATGAACAAAGCTTCTTAGGAGTTGCTGTGGCAACTGATTGCAACGGGAGATTTTGTAAGTTAGATCCATATACCGGGACTCAACTAGCGCTTGCGGAAGCTTTTAGAAATGTAGCGGTTACTGGTGCCAAACCATTAGCGATAACTAACTGCCTTAATTTCGGCTCACCTGAGGATCCAGGTGTGATGTGGCAATTTGCTGAAAGCGTGCGCGCGTTAGCAGATGGCGCGCTTGAGATGGGCTTGCCGGTTACTGGTGGCAACGTCTCTTTCTATAACCAAACTGGAGATGTTGCGATTCTGCCAACACCTGTCATTGGAATCCTTGGTGTTATTGATGATGTGCGAAAGGCAATCTCTTACAAATTTAGTGGTGAGAAAGAGTTAATTCTTCTTGGAGAAACTCTCGAAGAGTTATCTGGTGGCGAGTGGGCTGATAGCCAGAAACATCTTGGCGGTTTACCACCACGAGTTAATCTTAAAAAAGAAATCGAGTTAGCTAATTTTATCCATGCCCAACGAGACTACATTTCCGCGGCACATGATTTATCAGATGGCGGGCTAGCAGTTGCACTCATTGAGATGCTGCTTTCATCGCAGACTGGCGCCAAAATTTCAATTCACGGCGATCCATTTATGCATCTATTTAGCGAAAGCTCAGGGCGAATTCTTATTGCCGTTGCGGAAGAAGATTCAAATTACGTGGTCGGAAAAGCAACGGAGGCTGGAATTACCACGACACGATTAGGGAAATCTGGTGGCGAGAACCTAGAAATATCAGGGGTCTTATCGCTCTCTATGCTTCATATTAAAGATGCACATCAACGAACTATCCCAGCATTATTTAGCTCTTAACAAGTTTCTCTAGTTCTACATACGCTGCATCAATAACATCTGTAACAGAGTTATCGAGAATAAAACTAACTGGCCCACGTTGGCGGGTATTAGTGAATACACCCTGCTTAACCAGGAGGTATTTCTCAACTGCGACATAAGAATCAAGAGTCGTCTGATAGGAAACCATTTTGGCAATTGGCGCATGGATCTCGGCTGCTCGTTTCATATCTCCAGATTCAAGTGCGTTCCACAGCGCAACCAATCCCCAT
>RFXN01000235.1 GCA_009921625.1 Candidatus Fonsibacter lacus
CTTTATTTATTTTTATTAGCAGATCTTCTTTGTTGTGCTTGTGTTTACGTAATATTCAAAGGTCTCTATCAAAAGAAAATTTATCCTTATAGATCTTTAGTTTTGATAATGATTGGGCTTGTTTCAGGGCTATTATTTTTTCCAAGCACAGATTTTTCAAAATCCTTATTGGTAGGATTTATTTTTGATAAGAATTTTTTTAGTCAGATCTTTAATAACTCTTTACTCTTTTGGTCTTTTTTATGCGCTTTTCTATTGCCCATAGTTAGTGATATAGTTGCACAATCTTATAAAAAATTTCTAATTAAAAATAATTGATTATTATATGATGAAAAAAAAATTATTAATTTTATTATTTATAATCTTTATTCCTGCTGCAAATTCATTTTCCAGTATTACTAAATATTTTGGGTCATCTAATCTAAATTTAGATGAGACAGGAGTTATTAATTTTTTAAGATATTTGGAAGGAACATTTTATGCTGAAGATATTTTTTTAAGCAGAGCCGCTAAACTCATGTCACCTATGTATTATGCCATTTCTGAAGATGGCAAAATTGGCTATGGTTGGTTTTGTCGTTCAACCTATAGCTCCGATTGTTCCGATGATTTTGGAGCTTTCAAGGCAACCGAATATTGCAAAGAATATTCTGGAAAGAAATGTTTTATATTTGCATATCGAGATGAGATTGTGTGGAATAATTTAAATATTAGAGTTAAGGAATTTGATTTTGTAAAAAATATTAAATTATTCAAAGAACTAAATTTGTTTGATGAAAAATCTTCTCAAAAAGTTAATAAAGAGAATTATCTACAATATATTCATATGGATAATGATAAATGTAGCAGTGATAAAAATTCGGTTTCATTATCAAAATTAAGAGGGGCTAATCTAGATTGTTTATTACCTGGTCGCTCTGAGCAGTCAATAAATGATAAGTCTGGTAATGAAGTTAATTAATTAAAAATCAAGCAATATAACAGTAATTGATATTAGTAGAATTATTTGAACAAAATTTATTGAAACAGAACTTCCGTGCAAGACTTTAAATGTACGATTAGTTTTTGTCTTTTGTTTATTAATTGCTGGCATTAAATAAAAATAACAAAGCGCAAATAAGACTAGGATAATTACATTTGCATAGAAAATTGCATTAAAAACTCCAAGAGAAGCAATTGCGATTACAGA
>RFXN01000236.1 GCA_009921625.1 Candidatus Fonsibacter lacus
ATAAGAGATTTCCTATTGCAGGCACTGGAATAATGTCGCTAGGAATTTTGGCGATGGCATCGCTAAAAGCTGATTCACCTTATTGGCAAGTGGCAATATTTGCTGTTACCGTTGGTGTGGGCCTAGGTCTATCGATGCAAACTATTGTTATCGCACTGCAAAATGCGGTGGACTTCAAAGATATGGGAATCGCGACAAGCTCCAATACTTTCTTCAGATCACTTGGAAGCGTATTTGGAACGGCACTTTTCGGTTCAGTCTTAACCAATCGACTGAGCCATTACATCCAAGCGGGTATTGCAGAATTGGGTGCTAAGAATCCTGCCGCACTTGCTGGATTTGATAAATCGCAGCTTGCAAATATCACCACAAATACATCGGGAATTGCCAAGTTGCCACCAGCAGTGCAGAGCACGATTATTGAGTCCTTCGTGAACTCTTTCCACGTCGTCTTCTTGGTTGCTGCACCGGTCACGTTATTAGGATTCTTCCTTGCGCTCTTCTTGCGTGAGGCTCCGTTGCGTACTAATGCGGATTATCGTTCGGCACGTGAGGAAAGTGCGAGCCTCAAGCTTTATGGCATCGAAGAGAACCAGTACAGTGGCGAGCAAGAGATGTTTGATCTTGTACATGCGATGCGAACCCGAATTATAAAAAGCCCGGTCTTTACCAGAGAGCGCATCCTTGGCGTTATTTTATTTGAGATGACGATGGATCGTCATATTGATGACATGGGGAGCGCGGAGTTCCTCTGGCAGAAGAAAGGAATTGTGCCTTTCCTGAAAGTAGATAACGGGCTTGCAGAGGAAGTTGATGGCGTGCAAGTTATGAAGCCGATTCCTCAGTTGGGAGCACGGATTTCAAGCGCCCTATCTCACGGTGTTTTTGGAACTAAAATGCGTTCGGTTATTAAATTGGCAAATGCGAAAGGGATTGACGCGGTAGTTTCGCAGCAATTTGAATTTGGCAGGGAGATTCTTGCTGGTGGCCTAATTCCCATCATCGAGCCTGAGGTGGATATCAAGAGTCTTGAGAAAGAGAAATGCGAGGAGCTACTCCGTTTCTCGATTATTCGGGAACTTGATAAATTGTCAGATGGCCAGCAAGTCATGCTCAAGTTGACTCTTCCAGATCAACCTAATTTTTATAAGGTGTTGGTAGACCACCCCAG
>RFXN01000237.1 GCA_009921625.1 Candidatus Fonsibacter lacus
TCCTCCCAGAGCAATTGTTACTTCATGCGCTGCTTCAATCACTTGGCGGCCAAGTTGATCTACTGCTCGCTGTGATAGTTCACGTTTAATACCAGTAGCTGAAACTGCGCCAACGCAACGTCCGCTGTGATCAAAGAATGCTGCACCCACACAGAAGATGCCTTCGCAATCTTCTTCATCATCAATTGCGTAACCAACTGCACGAATTCTTCGAATGTCATTCATTAATGCGTTGATATCAGTCCGGGTATTTTTTGTTCTTTTTGGCAATCCAGTTTGTTCAATCACTTGCGCTATTTCCGCATCATTCATCTGTGCCAACATCGCTTTACCGGCAGATGAAACATGAGGTAACTCTCTTGATCCTAAGAGTGTAAGAAAGCGAATATTTCCTGGAGCATCAACGCGGGCGACGAAAACTGGGTGTCCACCATCATTTATTGACACTCGAATTGTCAGCCCAGTTAAGCGCGATAGGCGATGAATAATTGGTTGGGCGATTTCACCAACAGGTAAGTGTCCGCCCGCTAAATCTCCCAATCGAACGAGAGAAATTCCTGGTAAATAGCGTGGCCCCGGTTTTGTTTGGCGAACATATCCAGCTTCCATCAACGTTTGTAGTAACGCAAAAACCGTGCTCTTGGAAACGCCTAATTCTTTTGTGAGGTCGCTTAACGTTAATCCGCTCTGCGGAGCAGCAGCGATTAGATCGACCAGTCGCAGCGCACGTGCAACGCTGCCAACTTTGTATCGCTCTTTTGTGACCATCTCGAACCTCACTTCCAAAAGCCTTGACAGAAGAACTATGAGGGGAGAGGGTAGTTATTCCAAACCCTGTTCGGCAAGACCTAATTGCACTATCCGGAAGGTAGATGAATGCGAAGTAGTGAATGGTTTTCGGGAAATGACGAAACCGCAGTTTCGCACCGAGTTGTCATGCGCTCCGTGGGGCTTGAAGTCCCGGCGAATAACACGAAACCAATAATTGGAATTGCCGATTCTTCCAGTGATCTCAATCCCTGCAATTTGCCATTACGTGCGCTCGTCGACGATGTAAAAGCTGGAATTCTGGAAGCAGGTGGACTTCCAGTTGCCTTTCCAGTGATTTCACTTGGTGAAGATTTGATGAAGGCAAGCTCGA
>RFXN01000238.1 GCA_009921625.1 Candidatus Fonsibacter lacus
TCGGGATGCGAGCGGGCCATTACAACAACATGCGTGGCTCCTGCTTTTGCCATCATCTCAGCTTCGAGATAACCACCATCCATTGTTTTTAAATCAGCAACGATTGGAGTGTTAGGAAATTCTTTGCGGAGCGCTTTTACGCCATGTAAACCTTCAGCGAGAATAAAAGGTGTGCCCGCCTCTAACCAATCGACTCCCGCGCGCATCGCGGTATGTGCCATCTCCATGGCCTCATGAATGTCAGTGAGATCGAGAGAAACCTGAACAACGGGTCGCATACTTCAACCCTACTACTTGCTCTCTAACCCTTCCATAAGCGCTAGCCACTCCAGTTCTAGCGCCTCCTTCTCGCTAGTTAGCCGGGCGATCTCCTCATGAATCTGGGCTAGTCGAGTGAAGTCAGATGCGACTTCACTACCTCCCATTTCTGCCTCAAGTTTTTTCAGCTCCTCATCGCGCCGGGCCATTCCGCGTTCAGTTTTTTCAATTGACTTCTTTAATTCACGCTGATCAATTTTCTGCGCAGGATTTGTAACATTAGTGGCGGGAGCGCTCTTCTTCTCTGGAGTAGTTGAGATGTTACGTAATTCAAAGTATTGATCTAAACCGCGTGGTAAATCACGGAGGATCCCATCGCCGACAAAGCCCAAGGTGATATCGCAAACTCGCTCGAGGAAATATCGATCGTGCGACACGACAACAATCGTTCCGGCGAAACCATCGAGTAAATCTTCGAGCGATGCGAGCGTTTCGACATCAAAATCATTTGTTGGTTCATCTAAGAAGAGAACGTTAGGGCCTTCCATTAATAAGCGAGTGAGTTGAAGTCTGCGCCGCTCACCACCAGATAGGTCACGTACTGGCGTCCACTGTGCATCTTTCCCAAAACCTAAACGTTCGCAGAGTTGGGAGGCGGAAAGTTCGCGCCCTTTCCCAAGATCCACGCTCTTGGCTACCTCTTCCACCGCTTCCAACACTCGCCACTGCGGGTTGAGCTCATCTAAATGTTGAGTAAGAAAGGCAAGGTTTACTGTTTGGCCTGTTTGTAGGTGACCAGCCATCGGTTTTAACTTTCCAGCAAGAAGATGGAGGAAAGAGGTTTTTCCGGCGCCATTTGCACCGACAATCGCATAGCGCGCA
>RFXN01000239.1 GCA_009921625.1 Candidatus Fonsibacter lacus
TCGCTCCAGGCCCCTCAGTACTTTTTACAATTGCCCGGGCTATCTCTTGGGGCCGCAAAGTTGCTGTATTAACGGTGATCGGTAACGCCACCGGTTTTTTTGCGATGTCGACTCTTGTTGCTGTTGGCGTTGGTCCGATTATTCAAAGTTCAGATTTCATCTACGCCGCGGTGCAATGGGGCGGCGGTCTTTACCTCATGTATCTGGGTTTTGATGCGATTCGAAAACGAAATAAAGATACCCATTCGATGCTCGAAGCTGGGTCAGCAAACGCGCCTTCCACGTTACGAACGATACGAGATGGCTTTGTAGTGGGAATTTTAAATCCCAAGGGAATCGTCTTCAACGCAGCTGTCACTCCGCAATTTATTGATCGCGGAGTAGGAAAGATAACTCTTCAATTAATTCTGCTCGGCGCCATCTTCTCGCTTTTAGCGCTTGCACTTGATGGAACGTGGGGCTTGCTCGCCGGTACTGCGCGAACCTGGCTTGCCACTAATGTGCAGCGAATCGTAATCCTGCGGAGTATCGGCGGAACTGTGATGATTATTCTGGGGGTTTTGGTTTTAATCCAAACTCAGTGAACTACTCACTATCTTCGTCGATCTCTTCCCCTTTTTGGATAAGCTCCTTAGCGCGCGTGGCGTAAATGTCTACATACTCTTGCCCGCTCAGAGTTTGTATCTCTTTCATAATGGAATCAGTAATACTTCGTAGAACAAAAGGGTCGGCCGGATCGCCAAAATCTTTAAAATTCATCGGCTTGCCAAAGTAAATGCCAACTCGCATTATTTTCGGAATAACTTTTCCTGTTGGTTGAATCTTTTCAGTGTTGATCATGGCAACGGGAACAACTGTTGCCCCAGATTCAATCGCAAGCCGAGCGATGCCAGTTCGACCGCGATAGAGGCGACCATCAGGTGAACGGGTACCCTCTGGATAAATTCCGATGCACTCACCTTTTTCTAAAAGCTCTACTCCAGTTCGCACCGCCGCTTCACTCGCGCGACCGCCAGAGCGGTCTACGGGAACCTGTCCGAGCGCGATGAAAGCCAATTTCTTAATCAATCCTTTTAGTCCAGGCTGGGTGAAGTACTCCTGCTTCGCAAGGAAAGTTACTTTTCGCGAGACAACTAGGGG
>RFXN01000240.1 GCA_009921625.1 Candidatus Fonsibacter lacus
GCAAGGCGGGTATCAATCCAATATTGATGCCACTCTTCATCAGTTCCTGGGATGACGAAGAATTCCATCTCCATCTGCTCGAATTCACGAGTACGGAAGATGAAGTTTCCTGGGGTAATTTCGTTACGGAACGATTTTCCGATTTGGCCAATACCAAAAGGTGGTTTCTTGCGCGCGGTGGTAAGTACTTGATCAAAGTTAATAAAAATTCCTTGCGCAGTCTCTGGGCGAAGATAGGCAAGACCCGATTCATCTTCTACTGGACCAAGAAAAGTTTTTAAGAGACCAGAGAATTGTTTTGGTACGGTGAATTGACCTTTATTGCCGCAGGCTGGGCAATTTACTTCGGTGAGATCAGTTGGTTTGCGATTATGTTTTGCCTCGAATGCCTCTTCCAGGTGATCAGCGCGATAGCGCTTATGGCATGAGGTGCACTCCGTTAACGGATCAGAGAATGTGGCAACGTGCCCTGATGCTTCCCAGACTTCGCGAGCGAGAATGACGCAGGAATCAAGACCGACCGAGTGGGCCGTAATCCCAGGAGGCGCGAAGTCCGCCGTAAATCTCACTTGAGGGATAGACGAATCCTCGTCGTTTTGCGAGGCTGACAATATTTTCTAAACGATCTGCTGCCATGGTTTTCCTCTCCATCCGGCTGGCTGTCGGCGGAGCGCCACGGTGCGGCGCTCAATTTCTTACTGGGTTAAGGGTACCGGTTCGTACTTGATACCGTTGCCTTATGGCGCTCGTACTTCTCCTTGCCGTCGTGACTGCAGGATTTACCGCAGCAGGTGGCGCGCTCGCGCTCCGCTCTAAAGATCGACTCCATCTTGTTTTGGGGTTAGCCGCTGGCCTCTTACTTGGTCTAGTTGCCTTTGATTTACTTCCAGAGATTTTCGAACTCAACACCACTCAAGTTGGTGGCGTTCCTTTAGTGGCGCTACTACTTGTTGGTGGATTTCTTGCGCTCCATATTGCCGAGCATGCATCGGGAGTTCACGAGCCTGCCGAATCAGATTATGGCCATAGCCATGAACATACTCATCACGTTGCAGGAACAATCGGCGCGATTGCGATGGCAGGCCATATCTTCCTCGATGGTTTAGCTCTTGGCGTTGC
>RFXN01000025.1 GCA_009921625.1 Candidatus Fonsibacter lacus
AAAATCATGTTGTACTTATTCCCAATTATCTTTGCAGTAACGGGAATTAATTTTCCTGTTGGTGTTTTGCTCTATTGGTTAACAACAAATGTGTGGACTATGGGGCAACAGCTTTATGTAATTAAAAGAAATCCAACGCCGGGCTCTCCTGCCTATTTTGAGTTAGAGGCAAAGAGAGCCGAGAAAGACCGGAAATCTGGAAAAACTAGTTCGGGTGAGATAAGTGGGCCAACAAATAATGGCTCAGTCGCGATGGAAGATTCAGATGGCGCCAATGGAAGTGATGGCAGTGAGATCAAAGGGCAGCGCCAGCAGCCAAAGCGAGATAAGGGTAAGAAGAATTTCAAAAATAACAAGAATAAGAAGCGGAAGTAGAAAGCGACAAAACACCGCAATATCCCATAAAACATCATATTTACCCCAGAGCGGGGAGGCAGGAGAGGGTGATGAGCGAGAAGAGTTTGATAGCGCGGCTAGAGGAAGAGGGCGATCGTGGGGCGGATTATTTAGAGGCGCTCCTCGATATCGCTGATTTACCGGGCGATATTGATATTGATGTGGAGAACGACCGAGCGGCGCTCGCCATTGTCGGTGGCGAATTAACGCACCTTATCGGGCGAGAGGGTGAAGTCCTCGAGGCGCTCCAGGAGTTGACCCGCATGGCGGTGCAGCGCGAGACAGGGGAACGTTCCCGATTAATGCTTGATATTGAGGGATTTCGTACAAAGAAACGTGATGAGCTGAAAGCTCTTGCGGAGAGCACCGCAGAAGAGGTTAAAAATAGCGGGGTTGCGGTAGCTCTTAAAGCTATGAATGCCTTCGAGCGAAAAGTGATTCACGATGCCATTGGTGAACTGGGGCTCCGAAGTGAGTCCGAAGGTGAAGAGCCTGATCGCCACATCGTAGTTCTTCCCGCGTAACTATCAGTAGCGAGATGGAGCAAGATCTTCCACCCTTAACTGTTTCACGGGAAACATTTGCACGGTATGGCGAGATTCTTCAATCGGCGGGGGTTGAGCGTGGAGTTATTGGCCCTCGAGAAGGGGAGCGAATCTGGGAGCGCCATATTTATAACTGCCTCCCGGTAGCAACCCTTATTCCGCCGGGGGCAAAAGTTATTGATATTGGAAGTGGCGCCGGGTTGCCAGGAATAGTTATTGCCCTCGCTCGCCAAGATCTCTCAATCCTTCTCTTAGAACCGCTCGAACGGCGGGCCTCCTTTCTCAATGAGGTGATTGAGGAGCTCGGGCTAAGAAATACCACCGTTGCTCGGGGGAAAGCTGCCGAATTTCAAGGAAAATTTGATGTAGTGACAGCTCGAGCCGTGGCCCCCATGGATCGACTCCTCGCGTGGTGTTGGCATTTACTCCTTCCAGGTGGACGGATTTTGGCGATGAAGGGGGAGCGAGCTGGTGAGGAGCTGGCTGCGACTCCCCTCTCGCGCTACACCGGTGCGAGGGGAGAAATCCTCGAACCCACCCTTCCAACCGGTGGATGTAAGGTGATTTCTGTCGCAAAGGCTGGTTAACTGCGCTCTATGAGCGCCGCTGTTTCCCGTGAAACCAAAGCGGTTATCGGTACTCGCCGTCTCAAAGAGGCGATGGCCCCGCTCCCCACTACTCGGATTATCACCGAAAAGTTCTCCTAATCGACCTTGATCCGCAGGGAAATGCGAGTACCGCCTTCAATGTTGCCCACGAAGAGGGAATTCCTGGGAGCTACGAGGTTTTAGTCGGAGGGGCATCGCTTGCTTCAGTTAAAGAACGCGCTGAAGGGTATCCCCACCTCGATCTCGTTCCAGCTGGCGTTGATCTCGCTGGAGCGGAAATTGATCTCGTTGAATTAGAGCGACGTGAATTTAAATTACGCGATGCAATTACATTATTAAATAATGAGGATCGTTACGACTACATCATTGTTGATTGTCCACCGAGCTTAGGTTTATTAACTCTCAATGCGTTAATTGCTGCGCATGAATTATTAATACCTATTCAATGCGAGTACTACGCGCTCGAAGGATTAACCCAATTAATAAAGATCATTTCGCTCGTTACGGAAAATACAAATCCGCAATTACATATTGGCGCAATTTTATTAACGATGTTTGATGGTAGAACTCGATTGGCACATGATGTTGCAAATACAGTTCGTACACATTTTCCTAAAGAAGTCTTAAAAACTGTTATTCCTCGTGCGGTGCGAGTAAGTGAAGCGCCATCGTATGGTCAGAGCGTGATGACCTATGACATGTCATCACCGGGAGCTCTTGCTTATCTTGCAGCTGCGCGCGAATTACATGAGAAGGGTCGTGGGCAATGAGTACTCGTAAAGGCGGATTAGGTAGAGGACTTGGCTCACTCATTCCAAGTGGTGAATCAAAACAACTCTCTTCAGTTGTCGCTGGAGTTCCTGTTGACATTGCAAACCTCAATCACATTCCAATTAATTCGATTGCACCAAATCCCCGTCAACCTCGTACAGTTTTTGATGAAGAGAAGATGGCAGAGCTCATCACCTCGATAAGAGAAGTTGGAGTGTTACAACCGCCCGTTGTTCGATCAATTGGCGATAATCGTTATGAATTAATTATGGGTGAGCGCCGCCTGCGCGCCGCAAAAGCTGCTTTTAATTACACTCATGATGAATTAGCCCAAAAAATAGGGCGTTCTCGACCACATATCTCAAATACTTTGCGGCTGCTTCAATTGCCACCAAGCGTGCAACGGCGCGTTGCAGCTGGAGTACTTTCAGCGGGACATGCACGTGCGTTATTAGCGCTTGGAGACTCTGGAGCAATGGAACGGTTAGCCAATCGAATTGTTACTGAAGGTTTAAGTGTCCGTGCCGTTGAAGAGATTATTTCGGTGGGCGTGGGGGATTTTCTTAATACTCGAGTCACTATTGATAAGGCAACGGGCAAGAGCAACGGCAAGATCATCATTGAATTTGCATCGGGAGAAGATTTACGTCGAATCATTGAAGAGATTGAGGGGTAGTTATGGCGCTATATGAGGCGACGCCAATAGCAGGATCGAAATCAGGTTTAGGCGAGGGAACTCTTTGGGATGAACGACGGAAAAGTTTTCTATGGGTTGATGTGCTCGATGGCTACATAAAGGAGTATCTGCCGACAACAAAAGAAATCATCGCCCATAAAGTGGGGGATTTTGTTAGCTATGTCGGTAAGAGAAAAGCTGGTGGGTATGTGATCGCACTTGGTGATCGATTAGCAGTCACCGACAATAATTTTTCTATTTCACAAGAGATTGATATGCATATTGATCGAAAGGTCGGGCAGACCAATGATGGCAATATCGATCCCTGTGGCTGCCTCTGGATTGGTGTGGCTGAAGCGGTAGAAGGATCAAAGGCTGGCGACTTACGCCGAATCGACCACAACTTCTCTTCCAGTACCCATCGTAAGAACGTGCAGATATCAAACGGTATGGATTGGTCGTTAGATGGAAACATCATGTATTACATCGATTCGGCTACTCGCGAAATCTCGCGTTATCAATTCGATCCTCAAAAAGGTGAGATTCTTCGCGAACTCCCCGCAATTGATGTCAGCGATGTAACAGGTGTCCCTGACGGAATGTGTACTGATTCGTTAGGCAATCTCTGGGTCGCGTTCTGGGGTTGTGGCCAAGTTCGAAATTATTCTCCCGAGGGAGAGCTCCTTAATGTCGTTCAATCTCCAACCGCGCTGACGACTTGCCCCTCTTTTGGCGGCGCAGATTTAAAGACGATGTTTATTACCTCAGCGCAAGATCACTACCAACCAGAGTTTGCCTTCGATGCGCAGAACGATAAATACGGTGGAATATGTTTTGAGGTGGCACTGCCAATTGCCGGGAAGTTAGAGAACTACTATCTGGGCTAGTTTTTTAACGCCTTCGCACTATCTCCGCCACCACGTCGCGAAATCTCTTCTTTGATGACGTTTCCGAGCGCTTCAACGCCTTTGCGAATTCGTTCCGGTGTTGGGTGGCAATAAGACAATCGCATCTGCCAACTACCAAAACCATCAGCATAAAAGGCAGTCCCTGGCACATATGCCACTTTGGCTGCGATAGCTCGCGGAACAAGTAATTTGGTATCAATCTCTGCCGGCAAAGTTACCCAAACATAGAAGCCACCTTTTGGTTTAGTCCAGGTAGCGCTCGCCGGGAAGTGTGCATTAAGTGTTTCTAACATCGCATCACGTCGTTCTTTATACAACGCACAAAATGAGGCAATTTGATCTCGCCATGGTTCATGAGCGAGATAGCTGGAGATTGTTAATTGAGCAAAATTTGATGGACAGAGAACTGATGATTCATTAGCAATAATTAATTTTTCTTTGATGCCCTGTGGCACTAGCGCCCAGCCCACGCGAAGCCCTGGCACGATCGTTTTAGAGAACGAACCTAAATAAATAACGTTCTCATGGTCTTCTGCGCGCATAGCATTGGGAACGCTCTCATCAAAATTAAGTAATCCATAAGGATTATCTTCAATCACAAAGATTTCTGATTCGCGACAGATATTGAGAATCTCGGTGCGACGCGCTGCTGGCATTGTCACGCCAGATGGATTTTGGAAATTAGGAATGCAGTAAAGGAATTTAATCTTTCCACCAGCCGTACGTATTTTTGTAATTGCTTCCGCAAGAGCCGCTGGAATTAAACCTTTGTCATCCATCGCGACGTGGACGACCTGTGATTGATATTGCGCAAAAACTCCAAGCGCACCTACATACGAAGGAGCTTCAACGAGAATTACATCACCCGGATCAATAAAAATTCGGGTGATGAGATCAAGGGCGGCTTGGGAACCAGTGGTAATCACAACATCATCGCTTTTCGCGCGAATTCCTTCAAGCGCCATCATTTCGCAGATTTGTTCGCGTAATCGCGGATGGCCTTGGCCACTTCCATATTGAAGCGCTTCTTGGCCATTGTCGAGAATTAATTTCTTGACGACATCGGCCATCATTTCCATAGGAAGAGCGGAAAGATTGGGCATACCGCCGGCGAGGGAGACGATTTCTGGGCGGGAAGCAACGGCGAAGAGTGAACGAATCTCGCTAGGAACCATTCGCGCTGCTCGCTCTGCATAGCGCGCGGTGAGGTTCTCCTCGTGCGGGACCAACTTCGACATGGGTGAACTTTACCCTGTTAGGGATGGCGGATTTTCGCTATTTCCTTAACCCAGCCTTGCGAAGATCATCCAGGGAAAGTGTTCCGGTGGCAGCATCTTCTTCAACGGCAAGGTAGAGGCGTTGTACCGCAACGACCAAAGCTTCAGCAAGGGTATCCCGGAATGCAGCACGCGCGAGTTTCGTCGCATCAGCTTCATTGGTGAGATAGCCACAATCCACTCGTATTGTTGGTGCTTTTGTTAAACGGAGCAATTCCCAGGTACGCGCATGTGTCCGGCAGTTAATTAAATCGGTGCGTGCTGAAATTTCGCGTTGCACCAACGTGGCAAGTTTTTCCCCTACTACGGAGTGAATTTCATGTTCATCGCTGCCGTAGTAATAGGTAGCTACTCCCGATGCGATAGAATCTTTATGTTGTTCAAGGTGGAGAGAGATGACAAGGTCTGCTCCGCTACGGTTAGCAAAATCAATTCGCTCAGATTCCGAAGGGTTTGTCTCTTTTCCACGAGTTAAAAAGACACGTACGCCTAAGGCAGAGAGCCGGCCTTCAAGCCGTTGGGCAATATCAAAAACAATCTGCGCTTCATTGAGCCCAAACGCCTCACTTCCTTTAGCAGAACCACCAAAACTCGGATCTAGGACAACGATTTTTCCGTTGAGAGCAGGGCCGCGGCGGCGCACCAGATACTCATCACGAAGATTTGCTGGAGCACCACCTCTAACTGTGCCAACTAATCTGATAAGCGCCTTGTAGGTACCGACCCCGACAATTCCATCAGATGACAAACCTACTTGTCGTTGAAAATCTTTTACTGCTTTTTCAGTTAGTGGGCCATAAATTCCATCAATGCGACCGGAATCAAAACCCATTTGAGTTAAGCGTTGTTGTAGCGTTGTAACATCATCACCACGCATAAGTGCGCCGGGAATTACCGAGAGATTTCGATCGCCTAGTCGCCAGCGCGCCTCTTCCAACGCCCGGTAGGTACCTCGCGTTAAAACTCCCGTTGCGGAGAGCCCACGAGATTGTTGAAAATGCGCCAACGCCGCGACAACATCGTCATCAAAAGAGGTCGGTGAATTGCGAAGTAAACCAAGGCGCGCAAGTGATGCAATAACTTCGGTAACAACCTGACCGCTATCGCCAGGGTTTGCCAGCGCCTCAGCAGTGTTCTCCACGACCTAAATAAAACCTTCGAGTTCCTTCATAATTGCAGGCTTTGGACGAGCCCCAATGATGGTTTTGACGACCTCGCCATTAACAAAGAGATTCATCGTGGGAATCGAAGTAATTCCGTACTTGATAGCGATTGCGCTCTCTTCATCGGTGTTGAGTTTTACAATCTTAATTTTTGCCGAGTGCTCCGAAGCAATCTCTTCAAGGATTGGCGCCACTGCACGACATGGTCCGCACCATTCAGCCCAAAAATCAACGAGCACTGGCGTACTGCTCTTTAGTACCTCTGCATCAAAAGTGGATGTAGTTACTGGTTTAGTTGCGCCCATTTTCTCTCCTCTTATCTATAGTGAAAACTCTAGTGCCCAGCGAGGAATCGTTCGGCATCTAAGGCTGCGGCACATCCAGAGCCCGCTGCGGTGATTGCCTGGCGGTAGGTGTGATCTACTAAATCGCCGCAGGCAAATACCCCGTTGAGGTTAGTCGCAGTTCCAGCGCGAGCTGCGCCACCAACGATGACGTAGCCCTCACCATCAAGTTCAACCTGTCCTTTAATTAGGTCGCTTCGTGGATCGTGGCCAATGGCAACAAATAACCCGGTGACATCGAGCGTTCCCTCTTTACCATCAACGGTGCTTTTAATCTTCAACCCCGTTACTTTCTCATCACCAAGAACATCAATCACTTCTGTATTCCATAAAAATTCAATTTTAGGATTGGCTTTTGCGCGATCAGCCATAATCTTTGATGCGCGTAGCGAATCGCGTCGGTGGACGATGATTACTTTCTCGGCGAAGCGAGTGAGGAAATTGGCCTCCTCCATCGCGCTATCGCCGCCACCAACTACCGCAATCACCTGGTTACGGAAGAAGAAACCATCACAGGTTGCGCACCAAGAGACACCTCGACCAGAGAGCCGCTTCTCATTCTCTAGCCCAATTTCTCGATAAGCAGACCCAGTAGCGAGGATTACTGCTTTCGCATGGATCTCATTGCCACTTCCATCTTTAAGTATCTTTACATCACCATCGAGCTTCATCTCAACGATGTCATCGGTAACAATCTCAACATCAAAGCGCGCGGCCTGTTTACGCATCGCATCCATGAGATCTGGACCCATGATTCCTTCGTGGAATCCAGGAAAGTTCTCTACCTCAGTGGTATTCATTAACGCACCACCTGCGGTTACCGATCCCTCGTAGAGGAGTGGCTTTAGTTGTGCTCGCCCTGCATAAATTCCTGCGGTGTAGCCCGCGGGGCCGGATCCGACGATTACTAATTCTCGTATGTTGGTAGCGCTACTCACATCCGACATACTATCGAGAACGCTATTTAATCTCGCTTTATTCCAGAGTTTGCGACTCTTAACTCTCTCTTCGGCGGAACCGTGAGAGTATCTGTCGATAAAGCGTTGTAATTTCCTCCACTTTAGCGATTCGCCCACCATATATATAGGTGAGCCCAAAAACGATGCCGCCAATGGCAAGCGCAGTAAAGTTACCAATCAAACCTCTGCCTGCCCATGACTTAACTACCGCAAAGAGTAGATATCCCGGAGCAATCGCGATGAGCGAAAGGGTGAGAAGTTTGATGTGTGTCAGAAGTAAGGAGCTTTTTGGAAAGAGGCCGACTTTTTTCTCAAGGGTACGGATAGCAAGAATAGTTCCGATCACATTGCTTATGCCAAGGATCACTGCAAGAACAATTGTTACATACTGGAATGGTACGAGAAATTCGGCAGCAACAGCCAGAACCATCATTGCTCCTGTTGCAAAGAGATTAATAATCACCGGACTCTTCGTATCTTCATAGGCATAGAAACCTCGAAGAAGGAGTGGCATCGTGCTAAATGGAATCAATCCAAAGGCAAAACCGGCGAGTACCAAACCGATTTGGCGTGAATCAGCGGCGCTACTACCGGCGTAAAGCAAAGCCGCAATCGATGTTCCAAAAACAATAAAAAGAACGGTGCTCGGTGCGGTAACCACTGCGATATTTCGTAGCGAGTCAACCAAATTCTTCTTTACTGCATCGCTTTTACCTTCATGTGCTAATCGAGAGATTTTTGGAAGCAAAGCAGTTATCACGGAGACCGTAATAATGGAGTGTGGAAGAATGAAAATAAAGTAAGCATATGAATAAGGAGTAAATCCAACGCCGGTGGTGATCCCTTCAATTTTTGCCTGTACTGCAGCAGATGTAGCGACTTTCACAATAATTAAGTAGCCAATTTGATTGGTCAGTACGAAAAGTAGAGTCCACGCCCCCAGACGGAACGATTTTCCAAGATTTGAGTTGCGCCAATCGAAGCGGAGCGAGAGTCTTAAACCAGAGTTCATTACCACCGGTACCAAGACAAGAGCCTGAATGACAAATCCAAATGTCGTTCCCATGCCAAGAAGTGCGCTCTGTTCTGGTGAGATTGTTGCAGCTGTAATGTCTGGAGCGACCTGCAAGAATATTAAGAAGACTACGATTCCTACGACGTTATTTAGGACCGGCGCCCACATCATGGGGCCAAATTTTCCGCGCGCATTTCCGATTTGAGAGAGAATGACAAAAATACCCATCATTAAAATTTGAGGCAGGCAATAACGCATGAACGTGATTGTTAGTGATCGTTCGGTTTCAAAACCAGGAAGTGAGAACTTTGGTGCATATATGCGGGTAATAAGCGGTGCCAAAATCATTCCGAGGGCGGTAATGAAAAAGAGTAATGAAGTTACTGAAGTAAGTAACCGGGAGGCAAATGCTGAGCCCCCATCTTCATCTTCACGCATGGAGCGGACCAGTTGTGGAACAAAAACCGCATTCAACGCGCCACCGGCGAGTAAAATATAGAGAATCGTTGGAATGGTATTAGCAACATTAAAGGTATCCGCGAAGAGAGCAGTGCCTAGAGCAGCAACGGCAAGGAGATTTCTTATTAGGCCGGTAAAGCGAGAGAATAGCGTTCCGGCGGCCATAACTGCAGAAGACTTGATGAAATCAGAGTGCTCTTCACTCATCAGCGCCCCTCGCTCTTTCTTCCGCGCAGCCGTCGAGAGATTCGGATACCGCTAGCTCCTAATAGAAGTATTCCAGCGCTCACCATTACCCACGTGATGACAGGCCCGATCATTGAAATCGAAAACTGGAGCGAGTTTGACTCGCCGTATCGTGCACCTTTAACTGTCTCTAGCCTCGCCTCAACACGCACCTTGCCATTGGCGACTGCTTTCGCATCAATCAAAACTTGCTTTCGAGAGTTTTTGGCGAGCGTTATTTTCTCAGCAGTATCAATAATGATACGAGCATTCTCCGCATGAAGAATCAATACAACGTCAGCAGGGGCGGCAAATTCATTGACAACAGTTACTGGTATTTTTTCGTTTGTAGAAGTAAGCGTGTATTTACCGGGAAGAACTTTGACTTTCTTTTCTAACCGATCAACCGTGCCATTTAATGAGATGGCAAGGTACTGCGCTTGCTTCGCTGAAAGATTGGGATTGAGCAGCGCATTACTTCGTAGGGCAATTTCTGCAACTTCGGGATCTGAAGTGATAGTCCCGATTTTATTTAGTGTTTTGTGAAGGGTTCCGAATGCATTTTTTGCTCGGACTGAAACCACTCGCCCACTCGTTGGCAATCCTTCAGGCAATCCAGCCGATACTGGAATATCAAGAGCGCGAGCCAAACGCAGCGCGCTGATATTTTGAATCTGAGAAAGTTCAACGTCAGATACTTTACTTCGTACAGTTATATCAGGAGAGCCGTACGGAAGTGCATAGACTTGATTATCAGCGATAGAAGCGCGGAGAAATGCAAGGAAATTAGTGGCGGAATCTGAGAATGCTCCCGGAACTTTAGGTAAAACCGTGTAGCCATCACTCATATCAATGATTTCTTCAATGAGTTGTGGATCTATGACCCAAATGCTTTTTTTGGGCGCCTGACTTACTTTCTTATAAATATCTCCAAAATAAGAGATTGCTTCGCCGAGAGAATCATCAGTAAATTTGCCATTTACCTCTCGATGAAAAATATCTGAGATTACGGTGATAGGTGGTGTCTGTGCGCATGCAGTCAATCCACCTGCAATAGGGAGAAGAATAGAAAAGAGTAAAGAAAGAACAGCAAGGATTATTCTTTTCATACTCGAAGATCTCCCGAGCGCTGAATTAACTTTCTTTCATCGGGATATGCAAGAGTTTTCACGATGTCGTCCAGTGGGAACCATTTGACATCATCTACTTCACTTACTTGTGGGACTAATGTGCCAGAGAGTTCGGCAAAGAGGAAGTGATGCACTGTTTTATGGATTCGCTTGCCTTCTGCCATGAACCAAAAATCAATTACTCCAAGTGAGCGAGAGATTGAACTTTTTATTCCAGTCTCTTCAAGCACTTCGCGAATTGCTGCTTGCTCGGGGCTCTCTCCCTCTTCGATATGGCCTTTTGGTAGCGACCAAAGTATCCGGCCACGTTTATCAATGCGCCCAATGAGTAGACCGCGCTCGCCACTTTTATCGACAACTAAACCGCCGGCGCTTATCTCTTCCACACGCTTGCCTAAGTTTTGATTTTTACCAACTCGCTTTTTACTTGGATTTGGCTTCTCGCTTACTCCTCTTTCAGCTGCTCCAGGCTTTTTCCCAGAACGGTTGCGATGGCCCTGCTTCTTTTTCGGTGGTCGCGACCGGTCACCTTTTGGTGGGCGTGATGATGGAGAGTTGGGTGAGGAGGGCGATGAGACTGGTGCGATAAAAACCGGCTCGAGCCCGCCCTCACCTGAGGTCCGGGACATACCCCTACCTTACCCGCGTACCCTTCCTCCTTATGAGTGCAATGTCGCCAGATCAGGCAAAAGCTGCCGCGAACCTCGTCACACTCCCGAAGGCGGCGGTGGATTTGGCGCGCTCTTTCCGCGCTGCGGGTTTTCGACTCGCACTAGTAGGTGGTCCAGTCCGCGATGGCCTTCTCGGTCGAAGTGGAAATGATCTCGATTTCACCACCGATGCCCGCCCCGAAGAGTCGATGAAAATTCTTAAGAGCTGGACCGATGCAACGTGGGATACCGGAATTGCATACGGAACTGTTGCTGGCAAGAAAGGCGATGTCACTGCTGAAATCACAACTTTTCGAAGAGATGCGTATTCAGCGAAAAGTAGAAAGCCAGAAGTTGAGTATGGCGATAGCCTTGAGGGAGATTTGCGTCGTCGTGATTTCACGGTAAATGCGATGGCACTAGAGATCGGCGAAAAAGAAAATATTTTCGTTGATCCATTTGGTGGATTAAAAGATTTAGTAGCAAAAAAGATTCGTACTCCTATTTCTGCTGAAGAACTTTTCTCTGAAGATCCACTTCGAATGATGCGCGCTGCACGATTTGCCGCCCAACTTGGTTTTGATGTGGATGATGAAGTCATCAGCGCTATTAAGTCGATGAAAGAACGGCTATCCATAGTCTCCGCAGAGCGAATTCGAGAAGAATTTGTGAAAACGTTAATGTCAAAAGATCCTCGTCGTGGATTAATTCTTTTAGTCGATACTGGCCTCTGTGAATATTTTCTACCTGAACTACCAATGCTTCGTCTTGAGATTGATGAGCACCATCGACATAAAGATGTCTATGAACACTCATTAATAGTTCTCGAACAAGCTATTGAGCTGGAAGAACGCCTGGGGGGAGCCAATCTCACTATTCGGCTTGCTGCGCTTCTTCATGACATCGGCAAGCCGAAAACTCGTGCTCTCATTGATGGTGGCGGAGTGTCATTCCATCACCATGAAGTGGTCGGCGCCAAGATGGCGAAGAAGCGCCTTAAAGAACTCCGTTTTGATAACGAAACCGTTGCTGCTGTCTCAACGCTTGTTGGCTTACACCTTCGTTTTCATGGATATGGCAACGGCGAATGGACCGATAGCGCCGTTCGCAGGTATGTCCGTGATGCTGGTGATTTATTGGTTCATCTGCATGTTCTGACCCGCGCTGATTGCACAACAAGGAATGTGCAGAAAGCCCAAGCGCTTGCCGCTACTTACGATCAGCTAGAGGATCGAATCTCAAAATTGGCAGAAGAGGAAGAACTTGCTGCGATCAGGCCCGACTTAAACGGCAATGAAATCATTGAAATTCTTGGAATTAAACCGGGACCTTTAGTAGGAAAGGCGTATGACCACCTATTGGAGCTGCGAATGGAACATGGTCCATTAGGGCGAGAGCGCGCTATCGAAGAGTTATATAAATGGAGTAAGCAGCAGGAGGTATAAGTGGGTTTTATTCGCGCACTTTATATTCCATTTGATCACCTTCATAGAGCCCATGGGGTGCTAGCCACAGCAGATCCCAAATTAGATCGAATTATTTTTGTGGAGAGCGAGAGAATGCGCTCGGGGCGCAATTGGCATCCAGAGCGACTCTTTTTTCTAGAGAATTCCAGGCTTGAGCTTCATGCGACAAATCAATCCTCGTTTCGTTTACAAAGAACGCTAGAAGAACTTGGTGCGCACTTTGTTGAGAATGAATTCTTTTTAACTTCACGCAAAATTTTTGAAGAATGGGCTTCACGTCAAAAGAGTTACTTAATGGAGAATTTCTACCGCGAACAACGCAAGCGCCTAGATATTCTGATGGAAAATGGTAAGCCCGTAGGCGGTGAGTGGAATTTTGATAAAGAGAATCGCTTACCGCCTCCTAAAGAATATGACTGGCCGGAGTATCAAGTCTTTGAACGTGATGAAATCGATTTTGAAGTAGCTAAGGAGTTGGGGATTACTCCCACTAATACCTGGGCGACAACTCGTAAAGGCGCGTTGGCTCAACTTAAATGGTTTATTACTAAGCACTATGCGAAATTTGGCCCATACGAAGATGCAATGGTTTTAGAAAGTTGGTCGCTACATCATTCAGTAATTAGCCCATACATCAACAATGGACTCTTGCATCCCCAAGAGGTGATTGCTGCCGCAGTCGAAGCCTTTGATTCTGGAGCTATTCCTATTGAATCTGCCGAAGGGTTTATTAGGCAGATTATTGGCTGGCGCGAGTATATAAATGGCATGTATTGG
>RFXN01000241.1 GCA_009921625.1 Candidatus Fonsibacter lacus
AGGAGGAATAGATGAGTGCAGATCAGAAATTAGCCAGCCTTTCGGCAAAACCACACGGAAATTACAACATTACCCTTGCTCCAATTCGCGAGCTCAACAATAGTTTCTACGCTTCAGGTCAAGTAGCGCGTCGTGGTGAAGCCATGATTGCTACCGGCTTGGTCGGACGTGAAGTAAATATGGAACTTGCCCAACAGTGCGCATGGCAATGTGCCATCAACGTCCTTGAGAGCGTACAAAAGGCAATCGGCTCCCTCGACAAAATCGAATATGTCGCACGTCTAGGAATCTACGTTGCAAGCGCAGATGATTTCTCCGATCAACACCTTGTCGGTCACGGTGCCAGCCAGGTCATCCTCGATGTCTTTGGCCCAGAAGTTGGTCTCCACACCCGCACCGCAATCGGCGTCAAGTCACTTCCACTTAATAGCCCAGTAGAAGTTGATGCAATTTTCGTACTTAAGAAGTAGTCAACCACTTCTCAATATCTGTAAGTGATTCTGGATTGGCCAGTGAGGCAAGATTCCTCACTGGCCTTTTATTTGCAAGATCCGTGACGGCAACCTCTGCCAACTTCCCATTAAAAGTCCGCGGTAAATCAGAGACAAAATAAATAGCTCCTGGCACGTGCCTTGGCGATGTTTTCTTACGAATTAACGCTTTGATTTCATCGGCAAATTCTTGGCTCTCTTTCGTAGAAATAAGGAAGAGCGCAATCCGCTGATCGCCCTGCCTCGGTTGGGCAATAACAAGCGCACCCGAAATCTCTGCCACGCCATCGAGAGCGGAATAAATTTCACCAGTTCCAATACGTACACCAGAAATATTTAACGTGGCATCCGATCGACCATGAATAATCACGCCACCATGTTTAGTTTTCGAGGTGAGATCGCCATGGACCCAGACCCCAGGCAAGGTATGAAAACGAGGGCAATTTCATCGCGATCAACTGCGATAACTCTCGCGCCAGCACGTGCAAATTCTACGACACACGCCTTACCGATGCCTGAACCAGCTCCCGTAATGAGAGCGGTTTTGCCGATGAGCGAGGTGCCAGACATGCCTTGATTGTAACTAGAGGAATATCGCTACGGCACCAAGAATTAATGAG
>RFXN01000242.1 GCA_009921625.1 Candidatus Fonsibacter lacus
GCTCCAAACTATGACTCGCAATCTTGCCAATGCTCTAGGTGTCACCGGGGTGCGAATTAATCTCATTAATCCTGGATGGATTCTCACCGAACGCGAAGATCGCGATCAGGTGGCGCGAGGCCTTGAAGTTGGCTGGCATAAAAAATTAGATCGCACTGCAATCCCACTTGGTGAAATGTCTACCCCAGAAAATCTCGCACATGCTGCTATTTATTGGCTGAGCGATGAGTCCTATCCCTTTACAGGATCGGTAGTTGAACTTGAGCAATTCTCGATTATTGGTAGAAATCCGGAGAAGCTCTAAATGCCAAAGATTGCTGCGTTTCCTAAGGGATTTATCAAACAACTTGTCTCAGGCGAGATGAGTATCTATGAGTGGATTGATTTAGCGGCTGAACTCAAAATAGATGGTCTTGAGTTTTATAACGACTTCGCTGATGTGAAGGATCCCGCCAATTGGCCGAAGATTCGAAGAGCAGTCGAGGCAACTGGAATGGTTATTCCAATGATGTGCGCTTCGCCAGATTTCACAATCCCTGAGGCAGAAGGTCGCGCTCGGGAAGTTGAGAAAGAGATTGCTTCGATTCGGATGAGCGCCGAACTTGGTGCGAAGTATTGTCGAGTTCTCTCGGGGCAACGGCGCAAGACAATTACCCGCGAAGAGGGTCTGGGTTATGTTGTGGAATCAATCGAAGCATGCTTGCCAGAGGCAGAGAAGCTCGGCATCACCTTGATTCTTGAGAATCATTACAAAGATGATTTCTGGACTGAACCAGAGTTTGCTCAGATGATGGATGTCTTTGTCGAGCTGGTGAGTCGAATTGATTCACCATGGTTTGGAGTCAATTTTGATCCCAGCAATGCAATTGCAGCGGGCGAAGAGCCACTTGAGCTTTTAGAAAAAGTTAAACACCGTGTAGTCACGATGCACGCCAGCGATCGATATTTAGCGAATGGCACAATTGAAAATTTACGCGCACAAGAAGGTGGCACCGCTGGATATGTTTCATTTTTCAAACATGGCGTGATTGGCAAAGGGCTCAATGATTACGATGCAATCTTTTCAATATTAAAAGGCGTTGGTTTTGATGGCTGGATTAGCATCGAAGA
>RFXN01000243.1 GCA_009921625.1 Candidatus Fonsibacter lacus
AATGCAGGGGATTTATTAGTCACAATTGAGGTTCAAGTCCCGCAGCGAATTGATGGCAAGGCCAAAAAGGCGCTAGAGGAGTTTGCAGCAGCTACAAAAGGTGAAGATTTAAGATCTGAATTTATGCAGCGAGCTAGAGCATGAGCACTTCAAATCTAGATGATGAATTAGCCCTTTATGTAATCTCAGTAGCTGCGCAATTATCTGGACTTCACCCACAGACTCTTAGGCAGTATGACCGGATGGGGCTAGTCTCGCCATCTAGAGCTCAAGGCCGTGGACGGCGCTACTCACTTAGAGATATTGCCCTGCTTAGAAATGTCTCTCGGATGGTTAGTGAAGGAATAAACCTAGCTGGAATAAAGAGAATTATTGAATTGGAATCTGCCATGTCAAATATGGCTATTGAGGTTGCCAAGCTAAGAATTGAAGTTGATGCCCTTCTAGAATCAAACCCAGAAAAAGCGCTAGTAGCTAGACGGCGAAGTGAAGTGATTGTTTACAATTCCCTAAAGAGCATTTAGGTTTAACACATGAGTTCTTACGAGAGCCTTAAAACTGAAATACTTAAGAAAGCTGTAGTCCATGGCAAAGTAATCCTATCTTCAGGTAAAGAGGCGGATTATTATGTCGATCTCCGTCGAGTAACTTTAGATTCAGTTTCGGCACCACTTGTGGGTGAATTATGTCGATCTCCGTCGAGTAACTTTAGATTCAGTTTCGGCACCACTTGTGGGTGAAGTTATGTTGGAGCTGACTAAAGATCTTGATTATCAAGCAGTTGGTGGATTGACTCTTGGCGCAGACCCAGTTGCAACTGCAATGATGCATCTAGCGGCCCAAAAAGGGCGAAAAATAGATGCTTTTGTGGTGAGAAAGGCTGAAAAGGCGCATGGTCTCCAAAGGCGCATTGAGGGCCCAGATGTAGCGGGCAAGAGAGTCTTAGCTGTTGAGGATACTTCAACGACCGGTGGCTCAGTATTAACAGCTGTAGAGGCCCTTAGAGAAGCTGGAGCGATAGTGGTTGGAGTAGCAGTAATTGTTGAGCGAGGCGCAAAAGAAAAAGTTGAATCAGCAGGGCTTAGGTATCTTTCAGCGTATCAGCTAAGA
>RFXN01000244.1 GCA_009921625.1 Candidatus Fonsibacter lacus
AAACCCCGAGAAAGTGAATGAGAAAAAATTCGCTGAATACTTAGATGTGCCCAGCGATATTGATCTCTTCTTACGTTCATCAGGTGAGGAGCGCATTAGTAATTTCTTACTCTGGCAGGTTGCTTATGCCGAATTAGTGTTTATGGATGTGCTCTGGCCCGATGTCCGGCGCGAAACGTTATGGAAAGCGATTGAAATTTATGCCCAGCGCGATCGACGCTTTGGTAAGGCGTAATTAACCGAGCGCCCCAACAATGACCCACATTGCGCCAACTCCGGCAACGATACTGAGCAAGGTAAAACGCGATGAGTGACGGGCATGGGCTTCAGGCAAGATATGTGAAGTGGAGAGATAAATAACAATCCCGGCAAAGATTGCCAGGTACATGGCAAGGGCTTGATCGCTAAAGAGAATATAGGAACCAACTGCCGCGCCACCAACGCGCATCACTACATCAAGAGTGAGTAAATAACTCGCCTTCTTGCTCCAGTGCCCAGATTTGATGAGTAGCGAAACCGTATTTAAGCCATCGCTAAATGCGTGGGCGTTCATCGCAATAAAAACGGCAAAGCCGAGGGCGTTGCCTAATTGGAAGGCAACGCCAAGAGCTAAACCATCGAGGAAGATGTGGCCTGCCATCGCAATTGCGCCGATTGTTCCAGCAACGTGATGAGAATGATTATGGCTATGGCCATAATCTGATTCGGCAGGTTCGTGTACTCCCGATGCATGCTCTGCAATATGGAGCACAAGGAAACCACCAACAAGTAAGAGCGCTACGAGAGGAACGCCGCCAACTTGAGCGGCATTCAGTTCGAAAATTTCTGGGAGTAAATCAAAGGCAACGAGACCAAGTAAGAGGCCAGCGGCTAACCCCAGAACGAGATGGAGGCGATCTTTGGAACGGAGCGCGAGCGCGCCACCTGCTGCGGTAAATCCTGCAGTAACAACGGCAAGGAGAAGTACGAGCGCCATAAGGCAACGGTACCAATAGCGAACCGGTACGATTTACCCCAGTAATACTGAGTATTACCTAGAGCGCCGCACCGTGGCGCTCCGCCGACAGCCAGCCGGATGGAGAGGAAAACCATGGCAGCAGATCGT
>RFXN01000245.1 GCA_009921625.1 Candidatus Fonsibacter lacus
CTACATGACGCAGGCGTGACAACTGTGTTAAAGCGGTACGACAGGTTAATTCACGGATTTATGTTGATGCAAGGCTTCTTACCTGAAGCGCGCGAGGCTATTCGAGATATCGCGGATAATATTCGCGAATTTATCAATCCGAGGAATTCATGACACATATAACTGGTTTCTTTCATGGCGGTATCACCGTTAAAGATATGGATACCTCGCTCGCTTTTTATCGCGATGGCTTGCAACTTGAAGTTGAGTTTGATGTCATCAATGGCGCTGATTATCTTCGAAAAGTACTGGCGCTACCATTTACCGAGATTCGAATTGTTTATCTAAGAATCCCAAACTCTGGTTTTATCGAGTTGCTCGAATATCGCGGTCTTGAGCGTCAACCAGCGTCATCTCGTCCATCAGATTATGGAGCAGGCCACCTCTGTCTTTATGTTGATGATATTGATGCGCTCGTTGCCCGGATGCATGGCTTTGGTTACTCATCACGCAGTGAAGAGGCGGTAGATATCGTTGCTGGTCCAAATATCGGAGCGAAAGTTGCCTATCTCATTGATCCCGATGGCTATTGCGTCGAACTCTTTCAAAAACCGGTAAAGCCTTAAAACATTACGCTTCCGCCATCTTGGCTAAGCGCTTGACCAGTGATGTATTTCGCTTCATCGGTGATAAGAAAGTGAATTAATCCAGCAATCTCTGCAGGCTGAGCTGCGCGTTTCATCGGAATTCCATTGAGTCGATCAGCCTCTAGTTCTCTGTAGGGAGTTTCGCGCAATTCTGAAAGTCGATGAAGAACATGCTCTTGCATCGGTGTATCAGTGATCCCTGGAAGTACTGCATTGACATTGATATTTCGGGGCGCGAGTACATGTGCCCATGAACGAGTCATAGCAAGAAGTGCAGTCTTTGATGAGGCATAGATTGCAGTCTCTGGAGTGACTGTGAGCCGGGCAGATACCGACGAGAGATTCACAATAGAGCCGCCATCAGCCATCACTTCACTTAAATGGCTCATCAAATACCACGGTGCTTCTACATTTACTGCGTAGATATCCCGGATATCTTGGGTTGTGAATTCGCG
>RFXN01000246.1 GCA_009921625.1 Candidatus Fonsibacter lacus
AACCTCAGATTGAGTGAAGCCAGTTCCTTCAAGTTCAGGAAGTGCGGTCAATAAACTCTTGAGCAATGGCTCGTTGTAAGTGGCTAGGTCAGTTAGCCGATTATCTGCCAAAACAATTTTGCGAGCGCTCTCTTCATCTACCTCAACATAAGTTATTTTGATTTTTTTCCAGCCAAGTTTCTTTGCCGCTTTGAAGGTGTGGTTACCAGCCAAAATGAAATTCGAGCCGTACTGAACAACAATCGGGCGATACTGACCATGGGCTTTGAGCGACTGGGCAATAGCCTCAATGTCACCTCTGCGTGGGTTCGTTGGATAACTCTCGAGTGTGTTAATCGGAACTGAAGCAACTTGTCCAACTTTTATTTTCGCTTTCATTTAATGTAAATCCATGCCTCGAAGTTAAAAAACTTCCAAAACATTGTGCCTACTGTAAACCCTGCGTTCTCTGCCAATATCTGATTTCGTACTGAGGAATTAACTTTCATGATGGGTCTTAAATCCCGCTCTTTGTTTAGTATCTCCTCAGCGGTAAAGGCTTTGCGCTTGAAGTCATAGTGAGCGCCGTTGATTACCTGCTCTAATTCACCCGACTCTTCTCTCACTTTCTCAGCCCATATAAAAGCCCCACCCTCAACTAGAGATTCATGGATGATGCTTAGGATATTTGGTCTGTCTTCGTATGGAATGAACTGAAGGGTAAAGACTGAAAGAATCAAACTGGATTTGCCAAAACCATTGAAGGCTCTTAAATCTTTGCGAACATAAAGGGTTTCATCATGGGACTCAGGCAAAAGGTTATCTGCTATATCAATACCGATTTTCTTACCACGGTGAGGAAGTCTCTCTAATAGTTTTCCAGTAGAACATCCAAGGTCAATAACCTGAGTATCTTCGGTCATGAAGTATGTACTTAAATCACAAATCGCTTCAGTTAGTGTGTGATAGTTTGGAATTGACTGAGCAATGTGCTCATCAAAGTTATCAATGGTTTCAAAAGAAAATGGCTCAGTAGAACTCATGAAGCCTTCTACCAATCGCTTCCACAACAGGAATTGTGATTGTCCGTCCACACCGTTC
>RFXN01000247.1 GCA_009921625.1 Candidatus Fonsibacter lacus
ATTGGTCAGAATTGACAGACGAGTCCTACTGCTACGGTTGCTACGAATCAGATTTTGAAGCGCCATCTCAACTTATTTTGATTCATGGAGATACTTCAAAAGTTAGGTTCGGAGAATACTTTGCTCAAGATGATGATGCTGAAGTGCCATCTTGGTTTACCGAATTGTTCGATAAATGGGATGGTCGTGAATATGTAAGAACTGATGGTTGGCGTGGTCATTACGATACTGAGAAGAAATTCAAAGACATCAAAGTTATTGCTACTGGTTGGACAACTGGATGGGCTGATGAAACTACACAGCGCAAAGCCAAGTTCAATCAATGGGCTGAGTCTTTGGCTGATGGTTCAATACCGACGCCGTATCCAATCTATTTCTTATCAGAGCCGACATCAAATGTATTTAGTGCATCAATGTCTGTATTCTGCAAAGAAAAAGATTATGAGAATGTGACTAATTGGTTAAATGAAGCAGAAAGTTCTGTGGATTTTCATAAAAAAGTAGTAAACTAGGGTTTAATATGAGAGGAGAAACAATGGAACATGCAATTTTAGTTCATTCGCCTGAGTATGCGAATTGGGTTTTTGACCCGACTCATCCAACTCAAGGGCGACGATTTCTCCATGCTCGTAATCAGTTAATGTTGCGAGCGCAAGAGCGCCGTTTGAATGTGTGGGAGATTGAACCTGAGATGCCACACACCGATGACCTTCATTCTGTTCACGATATGGAATATGTTTACGATGTAACTATTCGAGGTGAATCAACTGAATGGAATGGACAACGCCACGATTTAGGCGAGTTAGCCAAGTTATTCGCTGGCGGTACTTTGACTGCCCTAGATACTTTGATTGATTTCAAAACTAAACTGGCTGTTCACTTTGCTGGTGCTAAGCATCATGCAATGCGTGACATCTCAAGCGGTTTTTGTATTTTCAATGATTTTGCTATTGCCGCTACCAAAGCCACCAACGAGTTTGAACAGCGTGTAGCAATCTTTGATTGCGATGCTCACCATGGTGACGGTACTGAGATGTTATTGCGTAGAAACAAAAATGTTATGACTTTCTCAGTTCATGA
>RFXN01000248.1 GCA_009921625.1 Candidatus Fonsibacter lacus
AAGTTATCTTGGTTCTGTAAGTAAGCAACCGAGATATTTGTAAGGATTGCGTCCACATGGACGGAATTGATATTTGGCTGTGGCATTTTTTATTTTCCCCCTTATGCCGCTCTGCTTGGACCAGCGCAGTTGATTACGGCTGTGACGATGTTTCCATCTGCCGCAGATTCGGTCAGAAGAGTTCCAACAACATACTTTGTGGTATCTGTTCCAGCAACAAGAGCAACTGCCTTGCCTGTCGCAGATGTACCAACAAGTGCGCCTTCGCCGATTGCCGCACCAGCGACAATCTTTGTTCCGCCAACGACAAGAACTTCTGCTTCCTGTCCTGATGTTGGAGCATTTTGTAGTACGCCGATTGGAATATCGGTTGCGGCCGCCGCGGCGACTGCTTGACCTGATGCGTCCAACTTGACGAATGTGTATTGCTTACTGGAAAGGTCGGCACCTGCGACGAGGGTGACCTTTACCGAGTAATTAGAGATTTCGTATGCCATGTTTTAGGCACCTTTCTCGGATAGGTATTGGCTGTAAAGGTCAGGGTTTTTTGTAGCAATATCAGCCATTGCTTGCGCGAATGATTTTGCTACGCCCTCATCAACAGCGGATTTTGCCATCGAGGTCATACGCTCGTAAGCATTTCCTTTATTGATGTCCGCGGACTTGCCGATTTCCGCAAAAATTGATGCTGATTCAGCCTGAGCATTTACTGAAGAAAGAATCTCTTCAACACTCTTTGCTAATTCTGAATCTGTTTCAGACAAGCGACGAAGCGCTGGTCCAACTTTGTCAGCATTGAGATTGAGATTAGCCCAACCCTTTGCTTTTTCAACTGCTTGTGCGTCAGCACGGGCTTCGCGTTCTGCGCGAAGTTCAGCGGTTGCTGTTTCTGCTTGCTTACGCAAGTCCTCAATCATTTTGACAACTGGAGCAGGAGCGGACTTCATGTAGTCCTCTTCTTCCTTCTTTGGTGCCATAGAGTCTTGACCCATCGCCATTTCAACTTCCATTTCAGGCTTTTGTTCCTTTTCGGCGAGTTTGGCTTCGAGTTCTGCGATACGGGCTTTAGCCGCCGCTAGT
>RFXN01000249.1 GCA_009921625.1 Candidatus Fonsibacter lacus
AAGAAGATCGAAACCAAGCGCGATAACGATCTCGCTGCTCGCCAAGAGAAGATGGAGAACGATCTCGCTGAACTCGAAGACGAAGGTGCAAAGGCTGACCAACGTCGTAAGGTCCGCGAATCTGGCGAACGCGAACTCAAGAACATTCGCGAACGCTCTCAGAAAGAACTCGATCGTCTCGAGGAAGTCTGGACACGTTTCAAGAACCTCAAGGTCCAAGATCTTGAAGGTGACGAAAACTTGTATCGCGAAATGCGTGATCGCTATGGAATCTATTTCAAGGGCTATATGGGTGCGACTGCAATCCAGAAGCGTCTTGAGACATTTGATCTCAAAGCAGAATTCGACAAACTCAATGAGCTTGCAGAAACTGGCAAGGGACAGAAGAAGACTCGCGCAATCAAGCGCCTCAAGGTTGTTAACTCATTCTTGAGCACTTCTAACAATCCAACATCAATGGTCTTGGATTGTGTACCTGTCATTCCACCTGATCTACGTCCGATGGTCCAACTTGATGGTGGACGTTTTGCGACCTCAGATCTCAACGATCTCTATCGCCGCGTTATCAACCGTAACAATCGTTTGAAGCGTTTGGTTGATCTCGGCGCACCAGAAATTATCGTCAACAACGAAAAGCGTATGTTGCAAGAAGCAGTCGATGCTCTCTTCGACAACGGTCGTCGTGGTCGCCCAGTTACTGGCCCAGGAAACCGTCCGCTTAAGTCATTGTCCGACATGCTTAAAGGTAAGCAAGGTCGCTTCCGTCAGAACTTGCTCGGAAAGCGCGTTGATTACTCCGGCCGTTCGGTCATCGTTGTTGGTCCACAACTTAAGTTGCACCAATGCGGTCTTCCTAAGCAGATGGCTCTCGAACTATTCAAGCCATTCGTAATGAAGCGCTTGGTTGATTTGAACCATGCCCAGAACATCAAGAGCGCAAAGCGTATGGTTGAGCGTTCACGTTCTGTGGTCTGGGATGTTCTCGAAGAAGTTATTGCCGAACACCCAGTTCTACTCAACCGTGCACCAACCTTGCACCGTCTTGGTATCCAAGCTTTCGAACC
>RFXN01000250.1 GCA_009921625.1 Candidatus Fonsibacter lacus
GATGATTTATATGAGCAATGTTCACTCCACATCACTGAGTACATTGCTAATTCACTAGAAGTTGGCCGTCGCTTTAAGATTTCTCGAATTCTTTGATACTCATCTTCTTTTAATCCGAGTTCACGCCATGGCTGTTCCACTTCAGGCGATGCACTAGCAAGCGCAACAGTGTCGAGTGCCATAACTACACTCGCGCTCGTACTAAAGAGGTAAAGAATGCCAAACCATCGGCAGTTGGCCCCGTTAACGAATTAATTGCGTGTTCTGGGTGGGGCATGATTCCCACTACATTCCCTTTTTTATTGGTAATTCCAGCGATTGCATTCCGTGAGCCATTTGGGTTAACGCCAACATAACGAGCAATTACTTGGTTATTTTCTTCGAGTTGTTGCAAAGTTGCATCATCACATTGGTATGAACCTTCGCCATTTTTTAGCGGAATCGTGATTCGCTGATTATCAGCAAAATCATTAGTCCATGCACTCTGTGAATTAACGATTTCAATCTCTTGATCGCGACATAAAAAGTGAAGACCAACATTACGAGTCAGTGCACCGGGAAGTAGATGTGATTCGCAAAGGACTTGAAAGCCATTACAAATTCCAAGAACTGGTAATCCATCACGAGCAGCAGGAATAATCGCGCTCATTATTGGTGAGAAGCGGGCTATCGCGCCGCATCGTAGGTAATCACCATACGAGAAACCGCCAGGGAGAATAACCCCAGAAACGCCTTGTAAATTACTATCCCCGTGCCATAAGGAAACCGGTTCGCCGCCTGCATAGTTGACCGCTCGCGCGGCATCATGATCATCAAGTGTTCCGGGAAAGGTAACGACTCCTACCCGCATCAATTCTCCACTCGGATAGTGAAGGTTTCAATTACTGGATTAGAAAGTAGCGTTGCTGCAGCGTTCTCAATCTCTTTTAGCTCTGCTGCACTTGGCGCATGATCTAAAGTGAGAATAAAACTTTTTCCTTGGCGCACACTTGTCGGGGCAAAGGAGAATCCCATTCGAGGTAAAGCTCGTGAAATCGCATCACCTTGTGGG
>RFXN01000026.1 GCA_009921625.1 Candidatus Fonsibacter lacus
CTCACGCCAAATCTTGCTCGGTTAATTGCAATTGGCGGCTTTAGAAGGCTCGCCCCTAAAGTGAATCAATACTTAAAAGACCCGAGAACGCAAAAGGTGTACTCCTTCCAGGCCATGTATGCGGGAGTTAGTCCACAACAAGCACTAGCGATTTATGCGGTGATTGCTTACATGGATTCAGTGAATGGAGTCTTCTTTCCAAAGGGTGGGATGCATGCGCTACCCCGGGCGCTCGCTGGCGCGGCAGAAAAACATGGCGTCAAGATTCGTTACTCAACGATGGTAAAAAGCGTTGCCACAAAAGGCGGACGTGCCACAGGGGTAATCACCGATAGCGATGAGTTTATTCCCGGCGATGTGGTTGTCTTAAATCCAGACCTACCTATCGCATATAAGGAGTTGCTCAAGAAAGAACCTCTTGATGTGAAGCGATTAAATTACTCTCCATCATGCGCGGTGATGCTCATTGGCTCTAACAAACACTATGACCATATCGCTCATCACAATATTCATTTTGGTCAATCCTGGAATGGCGTCTTCGATGAATTAATTAAGAAGAAAACTTTTATGTCAGATCCTTCACTCCTCGTGACTGTCCCTACCTACGATGATCCCTCACTTGCCCCTGTGGGAAAATCTTCTTATTACGTGCTCTTTCCCACTCCAAACCTCAACTCAGATATCAATTGGAGCAAGGAGCGCAACCGGTATCGCGATGAAATGATTCGCACTCTTGAAGCACGTGGATACAACGACTTCGCCTCGGGTATCGAAGTAGAACACTTAACAACTCCCGTTGAATGGCGCGCCCAAGGAATGGAGGCTGGCGCACCATTTGCCAGCGCACATACCTTTTTCCAAACGGGACCATTCCGTCCTCGAAACCTTGCGCGCGGTATCGAGAATGTTGTCTTTACCGGATCTGGAACCCAGCCTGGCGTTGGCGTACCCATGGTGCTGATCTCCGGAAAATTGGCGGCTGAGAGAATCATCGGAAAATGAGCGCGCGTGAACTTGATGCAGCTGAAATTTTCACCCCTGAATTGCGAGCCTCATACGCTGAGTGCAAAAGGCTCAACTCTTTGCATGGCAAGACTTATTACTTAGCGACGCTATTACTACCGCCCAATAAACGCCCCTTTGTCCATGCACTTTATGGATTTGCTCGCTATGCCGATGAAATAGTTGATGACCTCCAATCAACTTTAAGTTCTCAAGAGAAAGCAGATGCGCTCTCCACGTGGAGCGCTGGAATTATCAGAGATCTAGAGCTGGGGGTAAGTCATGATCCTATTGGCGCTGCCCTTGTCGATACGGTGCAACGTTTTAATATCCCAATCGATTACTTCCGCGCCTTCTTGCACTCAATGTCAATGGATATCACTGTTTCCAGATATCACACTTATGAGGGGTTGATGGAATACGTCTATGGCTCAGCCGCAGTAATTGGATTAGAGATGGTGCCAATTTTGGGGACGCTCTCTGCAGAGGCTTATCCGGCAGCAGAGAAACTCGGCATCGCATTTCAACTTGCCAATTTTATTCGCGATGTAGGGGAAGATCTAGATCGAGGGCGAATCTATCTTCCACTCAATGAATTAGCTTCATTTAATGTCACTGAAGAAATGTTGAACCAGCGAGAAATTACGCCTCAGATACGCGAGGCTCTTAAATTTAATATCGAACGTGTGCGCCAACTGCAACGGGAAGCGGCGCCGGGCATCGAACTTTTAGCGCCAGAGAGCCGGCCATGTATTGAAGCGGCAAGTGAGCTCTACTGCGGAATAGTGGATGAAGTTGAGAGAATTGATTATCAGATCTTTGCAAAGCGAGCGAAGACATCGACAACCCGAAGGCTCTCGGTGGCTATTCCTGCCCTTGGCCGCGCTCTTGTTGCACGCCGCGAGCTCCCCAGTAAATCCATAAACTAATCACTCCCAGTATCAAGGCAAAGCCAAATAGGAGATCCTCTGCCGGAGCGCTGGCAATTCGTAACCCCGAGATAAATGGGTCGCGGTACATCACAATTTTGCGCGATGTCAGCCACCAGTTCGTTAGTAATTGAAATGGCAAGATAATTGCATACGAAGTCCAAAACGCTCGACGTAAAATCATTCGTCGTTTTGTGATAAAGAGGTCAAATAAAATAGCAAGCGGAACGGCGGTGAGCGCTATCTGAGTGTACGTCACTTGTGCTCCACTTCGTGACTTGACTCATCCCTTTTTTCATCGCCAAAAACCCATTTTTTATTGCTTCGTTTTACAACACCCACTGCTTCTATTGTCATAATGGCAGCTAGTGGTACGACAGTGAAAAAGAGCAGCTCTTCCAGAGGAATCCCTCCTGGAGTTTTCAATCCAAGAATCTGTTCGCCATCGAAATGCCAGTGGCCGCGACTAATGGCATAGAGATCCCAGACAATGAACATTGCCGCTATTGGCGCGATGCTAAGGAACGCTCTTTTAATTCGGCGCAGTACACCAACTTTCAAAAAAATTTCCAACCAGAATGAGCCAACGAAGGTGAATCCAATCATCGCTAAGTACCCGAACTTAAGCACCCTTAATGCTATCCTCTTGATACACGGGAGCCGCTACTGGAGCGGCTGAGAGGGTGGGTAGCCACCGACCGTTAAGACCAGTCCGGTAATGCGGATTTGGAAGGAGCAACGTTGATTCTCTTCACCGCCTGGGACTACCAAGTATCACTCTTGGAATTTGCCGCAGCAACCACCTCTTTAATCGCGGTCTATCTGGGCACGACGGGCCAAAAAGTTATGTGGCCATGGTGGATTATTAGCTCTGCGCTCTATGCGATCTGGTTTATCGATGCAAAGTATTACGCCTCATTTGCCACCCAACTGATCTTTGTTAGTTTTGGGCTCTGGGGTTGGGTCGCATGGAAGAAAACTGGCGCTGAGCCAGCGGCTCTCTCATTTCGCGGTCGCGTAATTTCAGTTATTGCATTTGCCATATGTTGGATTGCCTTTGCGCCCTATTTGAAATCAGTAGGAGCGGTTGCTATTTGGAGCGATACCTTTGGCTTACTTGGCAGCTTGATTGCACAAGTAATTATGGTCAAAGAGAAATGGGAGAATTGGGCGCTCTGGTTTGCGGTTGATATCGTCTTGACCATTCAATATTTCCGCGGTGGTGCTTATTTCACATCTTTGGTTTATCTCATTTTCACCGCTATCGCCATCCTCGGCTGGATACGATGGTACAAAAGCGCCAAGGAAGTCGATGGTTTCAGTAATGCCCAGCACTCTCTTTAATAAAATCGATTCGTTACTTCAGGGGCGGCGCGAATCATTCAATACCACTACCCCGGTATTTGTGATCATCGATGGTCCAGCAGGTGCTGGTAAGACCACGCTCGCTTCTCAAATAGTTTCTCATTTTGGTTTCGGCGAAATAATTCATTGCGATGATTTATATAACGGGTGGAAGGATGCACTCACGGCCACTCTTGAGCGAACAATTGGAGAGTGGATTCTTAAACCTATCGAAGAGTCTCGGCCGATTCAGATAAGAAAATTCGATTGGCAGAGAAATACTTATGGTGAAGAGATAACCCTTCCGACTACGCCGCTAGTCATTCTCGAAGGGGTGGGTTGTGCGATGAAGGGCGCAGCACAAAGCGCCGATCTATCAATTTGGATGGATATTCCGGTTGATCTTGGTTTAGAAAGAGTTCTTGCTCGAGATGGAGTGGAAATAAGAGAGGAGATGCTCCACTGGATTACCCAACAGGCAGAATTTTTTGCGCTTCATCGAAACCAAGAGAACTGCTCGCTTCACCTTCCTTACGGAGCGCCTGCCAACTGAGAGCCGGCCTACTTCATAGAATTCCAAGGTGACTGAACGGGCTGGCGAAATCATTGATGGACGTTACGAGATAACAAGCGTCATATCTCGTGGCGGTATGGCTACTGTCTATTCAGCAGTGGATAACAGACTAGATCGGACCGTTGCTGTCAAAATCATGCATGCCAATCTCGCTCGCGATGAAGAGTTTGTTTCGCGTTTTATTCGAGAAGCAAAAGCTGCCGCTGGACTCTCACATCCGAATCTTGTTCAGGTCTACGACCAAGGATGGAATCAAGGTGGCACGCCCGCAGTCTTTCTCGTTATGGAATACATACCAGGTGCTACGCTGCGCGATCATCTCTTTGCGGTCGGGCACCTTGGAGTAAAAGAAGCGCTTGAAATCCTCGATCAAGTTCTCTCTGCTCTGATTTATGCTCACCAAGGCGGCATCATCCATCGCGATATCAAACCCGAGAACATCATGATTACTGCCGATGGCAGAGCAAAACTTGGTGACTTTGGTTTAGCGCGAGCCATAAGTACCGGAGATACTCTTACCGCTGATGCAAATGTCTTAATGGGAACTGTTGCCTACCTAGCCCCAGAACAAGTCCAACGCGGAATTGCTGATGTCAAAAGCGATATTTACTCACTTGGAATAGTTCTTTTTGAAATGGTCACCGGTAAAAAACCTTATGAAGGAGAAACACCAATTCAAATTGCTTATCGACATGTCCACGATCGTGTACCAGCTCCCTCAACCATTAACAGCAGAGTTAGTCGAGATGTTGATGCGCTTGTCCTTCGAGCAACTGCTCCTGATCCAGGTTTGCGCTATCAAAACGCCCACGAATTTCAAGAGGAGATTCGTAAGTCGCTAATTCTTCTCGATCCAAATCAACAGCAGCTGAGCCTGCCTCTTGGGATTCCTGAAGAGCTTCGGAAACCCGCAAAGAGAAAGAGAAAAGAAGCTACAATCACGAATGCCATGAGAGAGAGCGCCAACACAAATCCGCAGATCAGAAATTCTTCAAATACCAGCGAGATTCGACGAAAAATATCTAAGCGAGTTCGTCGTAACCGCTTGATTGCACTTGCTATCGCAGGCGTGATTGGAATCGCTGGGTGGTACCAATTGTTTGGTCCGGGCTCAGAAATCGCAATTCCTTCAGTAGTGGGCGGCACCACAAAACAAGCCGAGAAAACACTTGAACCACTCGGACTGAAAGTAAAGGTGTTGACATCGCGATTTGATGAACAAATTCCCAAGGGAAAGATTATCAGCATGTCTCCTCCGGCAGGGAGCAGACTTAACGAGGGAGCGCAGATTTCGATAATTCTCTCCAAGGGTCCAGAACGGTACGAAGTTCCGAATCTAAAGGGCAAGAGCATTTCCCAAGCAACTGTGGCGTTAGCAAATCTGAAATTAGTAGTGGGTATAACGCAAGAGCAATTTGATGAGAAAGTTGCCAAGGATCACATTCTTTCGTCCACTCCCGGTTCAGGATCCTTAGTTAAGAAAAACTCAGCCATAGACCTTATAATTAGTAAAGGACCTGAACTGATTTCACTGACAAGTTATGTTGGCAAGAGCAGCGAACAAGCGCTTAATGAATTAACAGATGCTGGTTTTGACATAACTCAAAAGGAAGTGTTCAGCAATCAATACCCACTAGGCGCTGTTATCTCCCAAACTCCTTCTGACCCGGAATTGGCAAAGGGAGCAAAAGTCACTATCACCATCTCCAAAGGACCAGAGAAAGTGAAAGTGCCCTCTGGGCTCTTAAAGAGCGAGGAGAGCAATGCGATAAAGCTACTTGAAGATTATGGATTTACCGTCAAAGTATTAAAGCCTGCACAGGTAAAAAAGGGTCAGAAGCTCTTGGTGATAAAGGTGGCACCAAATGAAGGCGCAATGGTGAAGCCAAATTCAGTAATTACCATCGAAGTGAAGTAGCCTTCTGGCCTATGGCCGCCCAACTAAAAAACCGAATCGGAGCTCACGTTCCTACCTCCGGTGGATTAGTAAAACGCGCTCTTGGGTATGCACAAACTATTGAGGCCGAAACAATTCAAATCTTCGCTTCTAACCCTCGTGGCTGGGCGATGCCTGAGGCTAATCCATCTGCTGATCAGGAATTTCGAAGAGCTGCTGAAGCGATGAATCTCACCACATACATTCATGCGCCATTTCTCATCAACCTTGGCTCCCCTACTGAAGGCACTTACGAGAATTCACTTGCGTCAACCGAATACTCACTCCGCAGAGGGCGCGAATTAGGAGCGCTTGGAACGGTAATCCATACCGGATCCGCAGTGAAAGAGGAGTTTGTCGGGCAAGCGTGGAAACAGATTCATGATGGCGCGATGCCAATACTTGAGAATCTCAGAGAAGGTGACCCATTTCTATTATTAGAACCCACTGCTGGACAAGGGCAATCGCTCGTAAAAAGACTTGAAGAACTCGTCAAATACTTTGAAGCCTTGGAATTCCATCCAAAAGTTGGCATCTGCATTGACACGTGCCATGTCTTTGCTGCTGGCCACGATATAACTTCTCAAAAAGGAATCGACGAAATGCTCACCGGATTATTGGCTAATGTGCCGGCCGATCGAATCAAGCTCGTTCATGCAAATGACTCAATGGATGTATGCGGCGCCCTAAAAGATCGACACCAATCCATCGGCAAGGGACATATTGGTGAGAAGCCTTTTCAACTACTGATGTCTCATCCGGCAATGGCTGACGTTCCATTTATTCTAGAAACTCCTGGTGAAGAGCCAGAACATGGTAGCGAGGTAAAAATTCTCAAGAAACTTCGCCGGTAGGAATTAAAGATAGTCCAATGACAAAAAAGATTCAGATTTTTGCATTGATTGCCTTAACTTCGGTAGCAGCAATTTGGGGCGCATCTTTTGTGTTGATGAAAGATGCACTTCTCGGTCAAAGCGTTGATGATTTTCTCGCTACTCGGTTTATTATCGCCACGTTCGCTTTAATTATCATCCAGCCACAAGCTCTCACGCAAATCTCTTCCGAGATGCTGAAAAAAGGTTTCTTACTCGGCCTATTCCTCGGATCTGGATATCTTTTCCAAACAATCGGCCTGCATCTAACATGTCTCCAGAAATGAGTGGATAGGCGTTGGAATGGCAACGGTCGGTCTTGCGCTGCTCTCTTTCAAGGGCTTCACTATTGGCCTTGGTGAGCTTTCAGTTCTGCTAAGCGCCCTCTTTTTTGCATTTCATATTCTTGGACTTGGTAAATGGTCTGAGAAATTTCCTACCTACCCCTTAACAATTGTGCAGCTTGGCACGATTGCGCTCTTGACTTCAATTCTTGCCGTGATTGATAAAGGCTATGAGCCACCAAATACCAACCAGGAGTGGAAAGCGACAATATTTACTGCAATCCTCGCTACCTCTATAGCCTTTCTCATTCAAACCTGGTCGCAATCCAAGATGGATGCCACTGTTGTTGCAGTCGTGCTCACTCTTGAAGTAGTTTTCGCCGCGCTCTTTGCCGTGATTGCAGGACAAGAATCGCTAACAATAAAGGCAACAATCGGCGGTGCGTTAATTTTTGCCGCAATGTTATTGATGCAAGTTCGACAGAGTAATCTCGAATCAAATCAAGCTACGCAATAGCCCCTTCGTGGCGAAGTAGCCAACTCTTTTTTGAAACTCCATAACCGTAATTTCCAAGCGCACCATCGCTACGAACAATTCGGTGGCATGGAATAAATGGCGCTATCGCATTTCGCGCACATGCCGTTCCTGCTGCTCGCACCGCTGCTGGTGAACCGGCTTTTGCCGCTAAGTCGGCGTACGAGATAATTTTTCCACTTGGAATTTTCTCCATTGCGCGCCATGCGCGTTGACTAAATGCACCGCCTGGTTGACGTACTTTCAGCCCAACAAAAGCGCCAATCTCGCCATCAAAGTATCGCTCGATCAGCTTTACTACCCACTGAGCCTCTCGGGAAGCCACCAACGCACGATTGTAATCAAAAGGTGCGAGCTTCTCTTTGAGATGAGCAATGGTGGTGAAGCCAGCAGCGACTAAAGTCCGGTCATCGAGAATGACCCGCAGCTTTCCAAGAGGAGTGGGCGCGGTTATCTGAAACAGCGGCAGCATAAGAACGGAGGCTATCTAGACTGCAACATTTCAGCAACGAGGAAGGCTAGCTCTAGCGATTGTGTGTGATTTAAGCGCGGATCACAGGCGCTCTCGTAACGTGAGGCCAAATCTTCATGGGAAATTTCCGTTCCCCCACCGACGCATTCAGTGACATCATCACCCGTTAATTCAATGTGCACGCCACCAGGATGTGTTCCCAATTTCTTGTGAACTTCAAAGAAGCCTCGAACTTCATCCATTACATCATCGAACTTGCGCGTTTTATATCCGCTTGGCGCTTCATAGGTATTGCCATGCATCGGATCGCAAACCCAGAGCACCTCTGCACCAGATTTCTTAACCCCTTCGACGAGCGCTGGAAGTGCTGGGCGAATTACACCTGCCCCCATTCGAGTAATCAAGGTAATGCGACCAGGCTCTCGATCTGGATCAAGTTTATTAATGAGCGCAGTAATCTCTTCAACTGTTGCCTTTGGCCCAATTTTGATTCCAATGGGATTGCGAATCTTTGAACAGAAATCGACATGGGCGCCATCAAGTTGTCTCGTTCGCTCACCAATCCAGACAAAGTGGGCTGAGACGTCATATGGCGTACCAGTTCGAGAATCAATTCTCGTCAATGCTTTTTCATATTCGAGAATTAGGGCCTCGTGGCTCGAGAAGAGATCTACTGCGCGGAATTGATTAGCGTCAATTCCAGCTGATTTCATAAATGCTAACGCGCGGCCAATTTCATTTGCCATCTGCTCATATCGCTCACCAAAAGCGGCATCACGAATAAATCCTTTATTCCACTCGTGAACTCTACGTAAATCAGCGAAACCACCTTGAGTGAAAGCTCGAACTAAATTTAAAGTCATCGCTGATGTGTGGTAGACCTTTACGAGCCGTTGTGGGTCTGGAGTTCGAGAAGGCTCATCGAAAGCAAGATCATTGACTGCATCCCCGCGATAAGCAGGGAGGGTAATGCCATCGCGAGTCTCGGTATCTTTACTTCGCGGCTTAGCAAATTGCCCAGCCATTCGCCCCACTTTAATTACCGGAAGACTGGCGCCGTATTGAAGTACTGCTGCCATCTGCAAAATCGTTTTAATCCGATTTCTAATTGAATCAGCAGTTGCACCGGTGAAGGTTTCTGCGCAATCTCCCCCTTGTAACCAAAACGCTTCACCGCGAGCTGCCTGCGCAATTCGACGCTTCAACTCATCACATTCACCAGCGAATACCAAGGGTGGAAAGGTGCGAAGCTCAGCAATAGCCTTTTCAAGCGCAGCCTTATCTGGCCATTGTGGTTGTTGCGCTGCAACCAGAGAGGTATCGAAGAGATTATCCAATGAAGCATTCATCGTGAGTGTTCTTCCTTTTCTCTCGTTATTAAATCTCTGGTGAGTTCTTGCTATCCGAAAAATATCTCTGATTCTGCATATAAAGCAGGATCAACTAATTTAAGTTTCTCTGTTGCACTTGCCAACGGGACGCGAACGATATTGGTAGCTTGTAGCGCAACCATTTTTCCCCAGTCGCCATCATGGACTGCAGTGATGGCATGTAAACCAAACCGAGTAGCAAGTACTCGATCAAAAGCAGTTGGTGTTCCACCACGCTGGATATGGCCAAGAACCGATACTCGAGCTTCCTTGCCCGTTCGCTGTTCAATCTCTTGAGCCAACCACTCACCAATTCCCGAGAGTTTCACATGTCCAAAGGCATCCAGGGATCCATCTTTGGTAATTGCCCGGCCAGATTGAGGAAGCGCCCCTTCGGCAACGACAATTATTGGCGCGTAGTTATATTTGTAGCGAGATTGCACATACTCGCAGACTTTCTCAATCGAAAATGGCACCTCTGGAATGAGGATGCAGGATGCTCCGCCAGCTAATCCAGAGTGGAGCGCGATCCACCCTGCATGGCGCCCCATCACTTCGACTATTAATGTGCGGTGATGAGATTCGGCAGTGGTGTGGAGTCGGTCAATGGCCTCAACTGCAATATTTACTGCTGTGTCAAAACCAAAGGTGTAATCTGTGGCATTTAAATCATTATCAATAGTCTTCGGGACGCCAATAACTTTTACGCCGAGCGAGTGAAGTTTAGTGGCGACCCCCAAGGTATCTTCGCCGCCAATGGCGATGAGGGCATCAATTCCTTCTGCGGCGAGATTGGTTTTGATCTGCTCCACGCCACCTTCGATAGCGAAGGGATTTGTTCGTGAAGAGCCAAGAATCGTTCCGCCTCGAGGAAGTAGACCTCGGGTCCGTTCGATATCGAGCGGAATACTTAACCCTTCCAGGGGGCCTTTCCAACCATCGCGAAATCCAACAAATTGATAACCATATTCCCGGACGCCTTTACGGACGATGGCGCGAATAACTGCATTAAGGCCTGGGCAATCTCCCCCGCCAGTCAGTACCCCAACGCGCACTTCTCGCCCCTTAAAAAAATCGGAATTTTGGTGGCACCTGCCGCCAACTAAGTGGTGAGGTAATGGTACTGGGGGCGGGCTAGCTCGCGCTCTGGCTAGAGAGCGCACCTGCTTCAGATATGCTCCAGAAGGTGAGCGGATTAGAACCATCTACCCCTAGATCCGGCAGCGCTCTCGCTTCGCCCCCTGATTCCCGCTTTATCGGCTACTACCTAGCGGTGAGCGCCCTCTGGGGAATCCCCTATCTCTTTGTGAGTATCGCAGTAAAAGAACTCTCCGTTCCAGTGATTGTCTTTACTCGAGTCTTTGTTGGGGCGCTAATTCTCATTCCCCTTGCCATCAGAACTGGCGCGCTCAAGGTTCCGCGCGCGAGTCTAAAATACATCGCGCTCTATGCAATTTTTGAAATGTTTATTCCATGGACGCTCATCTCCGATGGACAGCGCTCAGTAAGTTCTGGTCTTGCAGGATTACTCATCGCCACTGTCCCCATTTGGGCAAATCTTCTTGCCGCTCTTGCAGGAGACCGCTCCGTTCGCCACCCCAGGCAAGTGCTTGGGATTGTGATCGGATTTATCGGAGTGCTCGCACTGGTGGGTATTGATTCACTGATGGAAAGCCATGACCTAGTGGCTATGCTGAAAATTCTCTTCAGCGCCTTCTCTTATGCCTTCGCAACTTTTATGGCCGCCCGCCATCTCAATGGAATCTCAGGCGTTGCCGTCAATGGATTAGCGATGGCGTTGACTGCGATCGTCTTCTTTATTCCCGCTCTTTTAAGTGGGCCGGAGAGCATGCCTTCACATCGAGCCCTCTTTGCGCTCCTGGCACTTGGCCTGCTCTGTACTGCGCTCGCTTTCTATCTCTTCTTCACGCTACTGCGAATGATTGGCCCACCGAAGGCATCAACCGTGACCTATCCCAACACGGCAATCGCGATTGCGCTTGGAGTAATCATCCTTAATGAACCCATCACCGTAGGAATGGTGCTGGGATTTCCTCTGGTGCTCTTGGGTTCATACCTAGCAACCTCGAGAAATGGGCGCGCTACAATTTCAGCAGGCGAAAAGTAGCGCGTCGATTTACGCTAGCGTTCATGTCTTCACCCCACCTCAGCTGTAGCTGTGGCGCTCCGTGGAGCGTCACCAACAATGGAGTGGTGATCTGTGAGCACTGTCAAAAGCCAGCACATCCCGCGATTGCGATGGCGGTAGCAAGTAAGAGCTAATTAAAACCCAAATTTTTCAAGCGCTCGTGGATTACCTTGCCACTCTGACTCCACACCAACATGTAAGGTGAGAAAAACCTTCTCTCCCCGGTATTTCTCTATTGCTTGACGCGCCTTCGTGCCAATCTCTTTAATTCGCTCGCCAGATTTACCAAGAATTATCTTCTTTTGACTATCGCGCTCAAGGAAAATTTTTCCGTAAATCATGGGCGTTTTCCCATCGCCACCAATGCCAACTTCTTCAATGGTGACCATTAGTGAATGTGGCAGCTCATCATCAAGCAATTCAAGAGCGGCCTCGCGAATTAACTCACTGTAGATGTCATGTTCGCTCTCTTCACTAACAAACTCCTCTGGATAGAGTTGTGGACCTTCAGGTAGATGTTTGATTAAGAGCTCAAGCAACTTCTCAATGTGAAAATTTTTCTTCGCAGAAACTGGAATGATCTCTCGCCATGGAGCGAGGGAGCCAATTTTTGATAATTTCTCCATAATGTTTGCGGGCGCTACTCGATCCGTCTTTGTCACCACTGCAATCAGAGGAATGGATCCAGAAATTTCAGTGATGATTCGTTTATCTCCGGGACCAATCTCTTCATCGGCTGGCAAGCAACAGATAATCAGATCTACATCGGCGAATGTTTCAGCGACAAGGGCATTAAGACGTTGGCCAAGGAGCGTCTTTGGTTTATGTAATCCAGGAGTGTCGACAATAATTACTTGTCCAGCGGGGCGATGAACAATCCCACGAATCGCACGCCTAGTTGTTTGAGGTCTGCTTGACGTGATCGCCACTTTTTCACCGACAAGCGCATTGAGTAAGGTCGATTTACCCGTGTTTGGCCTACCGACAAGGGCGACGAAACCTGAACGAAACTCACTCACCCGCATATCCTCTCACTATTGATGGAAATTAATGGAAATTAATGGAGAGAGAAGCTCGAGCGCCTCGGTTGGTGAGGTAACGAGCTCCGCAATTCGATCTCGAATCAGGCCGTGTATGCCAGCGCTCTGTGGAGAGGTGATTGGGCCAGGAATCGCTAACACTGGTCGAAGGAGTTCAGCGCTGTCACGAGCGGTACGAAGCGCTCCACTCTTGTATGCAGCTTCCACAACGATTGTTCCTTTACTCAAAGCGGCAATCAACCTGTTGCGAGCAAGGAAGTGGCCCTTAGCTGCGCGCACTCCCGGTGGTTGTTCAGAGATGAGCGCTCCACGCTCTGTAATTTGATGAAAAAGTGAGTCGTGGCTTCGCGGATAAGGAATATCAAGTCCGCCAGCGAGAATCGCAATACTCACGCCATCGACGGCAAGCGCTCCACGATGTGCGTTGTAATCAATCCCAAAAGCGCCACCGCTCACAACGCTCCAATCAAGCGCCGCAAAGTAGGTTGCGAAATCACGAGCAATCTTCTCACC
>RFXN01000251.1 GCA_009921625.1 Candidatus Fonsibacter lacus
AGAAACTTACCTTGAATTAGAAGTGGGCGCGAATTCGCGTACCCTGAAGCGTATGGCAAGTGCAGGGTCGATCTACCGAATTTTAAGTAAGGAATACCCTGATGCGTGCTGTGAATTGGATTTCAAAACTCCCTATCAACTCCTCGTTGCTACTGTTTTATCTGCACAGTGCACTGACAAGAGAGTAAATGCAGTGACTCCCAATCTCTTCGCTAAATATCCAGGAGCGAAGGAGATGGCGGGTGCACGGATTTCGGATATCGAAAAAATAATCAAATCAACTGGCTTCTTCCGCGCAAAAGCTCGAAATATCAGAGCGCTCTCTCAGGAAATTATCGGGCGTTACGGTGGCGAAGTCCCTGCCAATCTTGATCAATTAGTAACTCTGCCTGGCGTTGGGCGAAAGACTGCCAATGTTGTTCTGGGAAATGCATTTGATATTCCAGGGCTCACAGTTGATACCCACTTCGGGCGCCTCTCACGACGGTTTGGCTGGACGAAAGAAGATGATCCGGTAAAGGTTGAGCGTGATGTAGCAAAGTTAATTCCAAAGAAAGAGTGGACCCACCTTTCGCATCGATTGATTTGGCACGGTCGAAGAATCTGTCACTCCCGAAAACCAGCATGTGGTGCATGTCCACTTGCGAAACTCTGCCCATCTTTTGGAATCGGCGAGCGAGATCCAGAGCTTGCAGAGAAATTAGTAAAAAGTAAGGAGCGATGGTGAGCGCTCCCGAGTGGTTAGATATTTTTGCGGAGCTACATACCCATCTTGGTAACGATGATTTTCTCTACAACATCCGGCCAAAAAGTGATGATCTTTCACTAAGCAAGAAAGGCGCCGTACTCATTCTCTTACATGAAGGTAAACGCGGCCCGGAAGTGTTAATCACATTGCGCTCAGCAGAACTTCGCGCACATAGCGGACAACCATCTTTCCCAGGCGGGGCTCTTAAAGCGAATGAAAGTCCGCGGGAGGCCGCTCTACGTGAGAGCGAAGAAGAAGTTGGAATTAATCGAGAGAGTATTGAACTCCTCTTTGATCTTCCC
>RFXN01000252.1 GCA_009921625.1 Candidatus Fonsibacter lacus
CGAACGACCACTTGATGTTTGGTCAGTTCATGCAAGCCGCTTACTAGGTCTAGATATTCGTAACTTAGGTCTAGCGGGTGAATGTCATATTGATGGATTTGTCGCTCGCACCATTGCGGCAACTCCAGCAGATTTCATCTCTCTTAAATTAGGCATCAACGTTGTCAACGGTGACAGCATGCGGGAGCGAACCTTTATTCCAGCAATTCATAATTTCCTCGACACCATCCGCGAAAAGCAACCAACAACTCCAATTCTTGTCATCTCCCCCATCATCTGCCCATTCCACGAATCAAACCCCGGCCCCACCTTGATTGGTGATGCAGGGTTAACATCGATGGAGCGGCCAGCAGCGCTTGCAGCCGGCGCCCTCAATCTGCCAAAGGTCCGCTCACTCCTTGAAAAAATTATTTCCGAGCGCGAGGATGTAAATCTTTACTTCATGAGCGGCTTGGATCTCTTTAATGAAGGCGATATTGGAATGATGCCCGATTTACTTCATCCAAATTCAGCAGGCTACCGCCTCATGGGCGAGCGGTTTGCTGCACTTCAAAAAGATCTTATTTCGCGAGTAGTTCGCTAACTAAATTTGCTACCCGCGCTTTAATCTCATCTCTAATTTCGCGAACTTTCTCGATACTTTGCCCTGCAGGATCATCTAGAACCCAATCTTCATAACGCTTTCCCGGAAAGTATGGACAGGTATCGCCACATCCCATCGTGATCACTACATCTGAGGCCTGCACCGCATCAACTGTGAGAATTTTTGGCTTGTTATTGGCGATATCAATACCAACCTCTGCCATCGCAGCTACTGCAATTGGGTTGAGCGTCTCTTTAGGCGCTGACCCAGCTGAAAGAACTTCAATTCCTCCGGCAGCAAAATGTTCTAAGAAGCCAGCAGCCATCTGAGAACGCCCCGCGTTATGTACGCAGACAAAAAGCACTGATGGCTTATCACTCATAATGCACGCTCACTTCCGAGTTACTTATTCGCTAAGACTCTTGCCAAAGCTAAAGCAAAGAATCCACCAATTAATTGAACGGCGA
>RFXN01000253.1 GCA_009921625.1 Candidatus Fonsibacter lacus
GGATACTCCTGTTCCAGCAATTGTAATTGGTTCAGCTACAGTAATTCCACCTGAAATACTTAAAGCTGCGCCTGAAGAAACAGTTGTAGCTCCATCAGTAGTACCAAGACCATTGCCATGAGTTATTGCAAGGGTTCCTGCTGATATTGATGTGGCACCTGTGTATGTGTTATTGCCAGATAAAGTTAATGTACCTGTTCCCGATTTAGTTAATCCAGTTCCGCTAATAATACTTAAAATAGTACTTGTTCCAGTGTTGGTAATAATACTAGCTCCACCTAAATTTATTCCTCTATTAGCATTAATTGTAACGCCATCAGCTAATGAAAGAGTGTAAGTATTTGCAATAGTTAATTGATCAGAAACATATGAGGCTGGTGCTGCACCTAAATTTGAATCACTGCTAATTGCTAATACACCTTGTGCAATATTAGTTTTTCCTGTGTATGTATTTGTTCCAGATAAAGTTAAAGTGCTAGTACCTGATTTAGTTAGATTGCCGGCGCCGGATATTATTCCATCAAAACTTGTTATACTATTAACTACAGTTGTTAATGTTTTGCCACTTGCTAGCACTATTGAACCAGAGCCGGTAATAGGTCCCACTGTATCAGTTTCATTTACTTGATAAGTTGCACCACTTGCGACTGTAATAGTTCCATTAATCGCTAAAGTATCCAGTAGATTGCTTGTAACTAAAGTTCCAGCATTTATTGTTGTATTTCCTGTGTAAGTATTAGCTGTAGATAAAGTTAATGTACCTACTCCTGCTTTTGTTAAAGATGCGGCAGAAGTACCGTCACTAATAATTCCTGAAATTTCACTAGCGCCAATATTAGTTAAACTTAAATTTCCTGAAACTTTTATTGCTGCAGCAGTTAAAACATCTGTTGAAATAGTGATTGATGTTGGAGAGTTGGTTGCACCAACTGAGCCAGTAAATGTTGTGTCTCCTGTTCCGTTAGTTGTAATACTTAGAGCTTGAATTCCAGTAACTGTTCCAGCGAATGAAATGCTACCGTTAGAAGTAGTGGTAAGAGTTGTCCCAGC
>RFXN01000254.1 GCA_009921625.1 Candidatus Fonsibacter lacus
AATTCTGTTGATACAGAACTTTTTGCGCCAGATTCAAGTGTCTCTAAGCGCTTTGATGTGATTACTGTTTGCAGGCTAGTACCTTGGAAGGGCGTGGACGAACTCATTAGTGAGTGCTCAAAGAGGGGTCTTTCTCTCGCAGTTGTTGGAAACGGACCCGAGAGAAGTAATCTAGAGAAATTAGCGCAAGGCCAATCCGGTTGTGCTGTGACATTTCTTGGAGATGTTACTCATACAAATCTCCCCGCCTTACTGAATGCCTCAAAAATCTTTGTTTTAAATAGCCACTATGAAGGAAGTCCTCACTCTCTAATCGAAGCTTTGTCGATAGGGATGGTCGCGATAGCCAGGGAGAGCACTGGCTCGACCGAAGTGATAATTGATTCAGTAAATGGCTTACTGTCGGGCAAATCAAGATCTCTTGGAGACTGCATTGACCTATTGATAAAAGATTCAGCTCTAATTAAAAAACTACAAAGGGGAGCTCGAGCCACAGCGCTTACTGAATATGATCAAGAGCTTAATTTTGGGAGGATTAAAAGTGTTCTTGAAGGCGTGTTATGAGTAGCTCTGTTGTCATATTGATGCCTAATATACATAGAAATGCACAATCTGTTAATGAACTATTAGCAAGACAAGACTTCTATGCCTCTTATCTGAGGAGGTATTCAGGTACTCATTTTAGTAAACCACTAGTAATCATCTCTGGCGCCAAAAACATAGCTGACTTTGAAAACATTGAAGTACGTTCTATTTCTTCTAGACCTATCAATGTTTTGCTATTTTCTCTAAAATCGTTGCAATTGATTCAAGGTATTTTGCCTAATCCAGGTTCTTTAGTTGCCGGAACCCCTTTCCAGCCATTTCTCACCGCGCTTATTTTGAAAATCTTTTTTCCAAGGACGAAGATTCATACAGCTATTCATGGAGAAATAGGCGCTCTTAAAAGGAGTGGGCTTTCAAACTTACTAAAACTTTCTTTCCTTAGATTATTTCTCAGAAGAGCCCATAGCGTTAGATTTGTATCGAGGAAACAAGCAGAAGAAGCC
>RFXN01000255.1 GCA_009921625.1 Candidatus Fonsibacter lacus
ACGGAGGCACCGGCCGATGAGTAAACCAACTCTTGCAGTAGTCGGTGCAACCGGTGCGGTAGGCACAGTTATGCTCGATATTTTAAGCAACCGTGAAAATGTCTGGGGCGAGATTCGCCTTATTGCATCTACTCGCAGCGCTGGTAAGAAGTTGATGTGCCGGGGAGAAGAGCTCACCGTCATAGCGCTCACTCCAGAAGCATTTGATGGCGTAGATGTTGCGATGTTCGATGTGCCTGATGAAGTCTCTGCTGAGTGGGGCCCCATTGCTGCTACACGCGGAGCGGTAGTTGTAGATAATTCTGGTGCATTTCGAATGGATAAAGAAGTTCCGCTGGTCGTGCCCGAAGTAAATCCAGGTGATATCAAGAGACGTCCAAAGGGAATCATTTCGAATCCCAACTGCACAACACTTTCGATGATTGTTGCTGTTGGCGCGCTCCATCGTGAATATAACGTTAAAGAATTAGTTGTCGCCTCCTACCAAGCGGCATCAGGCGCTGGGCAATCGGGAATCGACACTCTTCACGCTCAGTTAAATGAAGTGGCAGGTAAAGATTTAGGTTCGGTAGCCGGTGATGTTCGAAAAGCAGTCTCTGATCTTGGGCCTTTCCCAGCGCCACTTGCCATGAATGTGATTCCTTGGGCCGGCTCGCTTAAAGAAGAGGGATATACCAGCGAAGAATTAAAGGTTCGTAATGAATCTCGAAAGATTCTAGGCATCTCTGATCTTCGCGTTTTCGCCACTTGCGTTCGCGTTCCAGTAATTACAACACACTCCCTTGCAGTGCATGCCGTCTTTGAGAAGGAAGTGACCCGCGAAGGCGCACAGAGTATTTTGAAGAACGCTCCAGGTGTAATTCTCATCGATAATCCCGAAAAGAAGCAATTTCCAACTCCTGCTGATGTTGTTGGCACCGATCCAACCTGGGTTGGTCGAGTTCGGGCGAACGCTGAAGATCCACATACTCTTGATTTCTTCGTCTGCGGTGATAATTTACGTAAAGGCGCGGCGCTCAATACGGCGCAGATTGCCGAACTAGTCGCCA
>RFXN01000256.1 GCA_009921625.1 Candidatus Fonsibacter lacus
ACCCTTCACAATATGGAGGAGGTAGCAAGAAAAGGGATTTTGATTGGCGATGTTGTAGTTCTTAGAAAAGCAGGAGATGTTATCCCTGAGATTCTTGGCCCAGTTCTTGAAAGCCGTGATGGGACAGAGCGTGCATTTGTAATGCCAAGTAATTGTCCTGAGTGTGGCAGCAAGCTTCGGGCCATGAGCCAGGGCGATGTAGATATTCGCTGTCCCAATACTAGAAGTTGTCCAGCGCAATTGCGCGAGCGTATCTACTACATCGGATCAAGAGCCGCTCTTGATATTGATGTACTTGGCTATGAAGCAACGAGCGCGCTATTAGAAGAGAAATTAATTGTTGATGAATCAGATCTCTTTGATCTAGATAGCAAGAAATTACTAAAGAGCGAGTTCTTCAGGAAGAAAGATGGAACCCTGGGCGCTAATGCTGAAAAATTACTTGAGGCGTTAAATGAAGCAAAACAGCAACCACTCTGGAGAATTTTGGTTGCGCTCTCTATACGCCATGTTGGACCAACTGCAGCGCAAGGTCTTGCTAATCATTTTGGCTCAATTGCAAAAATTGCTGCTGCGAGTACTCAGGAGCTTGCCTCAGTTGATGGCGTGGGATCAGTAATCGCAGAGAGCGTTAAAGAATTTTTTGCTCAAGAATGGCGCGCTCAAATTGTGTCTAAATGGGCAAAAGCTGGAGTGAGAATGGAGGGGGTTTCATCAAGTGATAAAGCCCAAACCTTAAAAGGATTGACCTTGGTAGTTACTGGTTCTTTAGAGAGCTTTACTCGAGATAGCGTTAATGAGGCCATTATTGAGCGGGGTGGAAAGGTTTCCTCATCGGTCTCCAAGAAAACAGATTATGTAGTTGTTGGCAGTGAGCCAGGATCTAAGGCCAACAAGGCCTCAGAGCTTGGCGTTCCCACTCTTGATGAGAAGAGTTTTATAGAATTATTGAACAATGGACCTAAGGGTTAGGATAGGTACGTGATGGAATTATTTTCAATTGCAATGTTGTTGGAGAGCTTTAGCGAGGGCAAGCGTGAACTTCCCGC
>RFXN01000257.1 GCA_009921625.1 Candidatus Fonsibacter lacus
TGAAGCGCTTGTGAGGCGTTGGAGAAAGGTCGCAGCTCTAGAGCAGGCAATGTAGATTCTTGTCTTCTTCTAGTCGAAGGTGGATACTTCCTCTCATAAGGTGTGAAAAGGGCAAATCACTCAAGAAAAGAATTTAGGAGTCAATTGATGTCAAATATCAATCGAGAGAGTGAAGTGCTCTTGACTCCATCTGAAGTGGCATCACTTTTTAGAGTAGATCCAAAGACAGTAACACGCTGGGCAAAGGCGGGAAAGTTAACTGCAATTAGAACCCTTGGTGGACATAGGCGATATCGCCAAACAGAAGTTCTAAGCCTTCTCAACTTAGACCAGAAAAAGGGCGTGTGAAGTGACAGAGGAATCTAAAAAAGACCCAAAGGCGAAATTTCTTGAGGCGTTAGAGAAGAAAAAGAGCGCTAACTCCCCGCAGAACAAAGGCAAGTCTGGAAATTCAAAGGTTAAGGGCGATCAATCTGGCGGTGGAGCGCCAAAGATGTTCCGACGTAAGTCGGGGCCAAGCTAATTAATCTCAGGAGTAGATAGTGAAATTGGAGCTCTCAGACTATTTGCTCTTATTTGCATCTTCATTAATCTTCGTTGGTTTATTAACACCTTTGGCACGTAAAGTAGCAAAAGCTTTGAATGTTGTTGATTCGCCAAGTGAATCCCATAAAACTCATAAAGAACCAATTCCCTATCTAGGTGGAGTGGCAATAATCATTGGGGTTTCAATAATCACATATACCGCGATAGCCGTGCGGGGAAATTCCTCAGCCTTTGCACTTGCAAATACTCTCCTTCTACCTGCAATCCTTCTTGGCTTTATAGGGTTAGTCGATGACATCAAGAAACTAGCACCTTTACCGCGATTTATTGCCCAAAATGCGGTGGCTATCGCAATTTCTGCCCTTTTGATTGTGACAGATACGTTGGGAAGTCCCTCAGGTAACGTTGTTGTAGATTTCTTCATAACAATTTTATGGATTGTAGGAATCACTAACTCTATTAATTTCTTTGACA
>RFXN01000258.1 GCA_009921625.1 Candidatus Fonsibacter lacus
AACTTCTTAAAAATGAATCTTACTCACCTTTAACAATTAATAAACTTAATAAACAAGTAACAGATTATTTAGAATCTAAGCGTTATGGTAATTTTGAGATTAATATTCAGGATGTTAAAGCTATTGATGATAAAATTAATGTAATTCTTCAACTTAATGAAGGTCAAAAATCCCTTGTAAATAAAATTAATATTAAAGGCAACTCAATTACTGAAGATAAAGTTATTAGAGATAGTTTTATAATTTCAGAGGGTGATCAATTAAATTCCTCTAAAATTAAAAAATCTATTGATAACGTAAGATCGAAACAGTTATTTAGTAAAGTTGATTACAACATCGAAGACTCTGAAAAAAAAAATTTTAAAGATTTAAATTTATTTGTTAAAGAACAACCAACAGGCAATATTAGTGCAGGTATCGGTTATGGTACAAATGGTGGTCTATTTGAAGCATCAGTTAACGAAAGAAATTTTTTAGGTCAAGGTATTAATTTAAATTTTACAGGAAGACTTTCAACCGAGGTAATAAGTGGTGAACTTTCATATGTTGATCCTAATTTTAATAATTCTAATAAAGAATTAGCGACATCTCTATTTTCAATTCTCGATGATTATAAAAACTCAGGATATCAAAATAAACGAGTTGGTACAAAGTTAGCTACTAAATATGAAATATATGAGGATATATTTTTTAGGCCAAATTTAGGTATTCAATTTGATAAATTAGAAGTAACTACCAGCGCTTCTAGCTTATTAAGAAGCAGACAAGGAGATTTTGTAACAACATCATTTGGTTATAATTTTTTATATGATCAACGAGATTCAAGATTTAATCCAACGTCAGGATCTTTAATTTATTTTGATCAAAATATTGCAACTTTTTTTAGTGATGTTCCAACAATTCAAACAGGTGTTGGTGCTACATTTTATCATGAATTATTTAGCGATAAATATATTGGTTCTGCAAAAGCAAGATTAGCAAATGCTACTGCATTTAATAATAAGGATGTTAAATTATCAG
>RFXN01000259.1 GCA_009921625.1 Candidatus Fonsibacter lacus
GGTCTTCTTATTTTTTGTATTGCTCTTATTGTCAATCGTTGGACTGGCTAAATACTCACGAACAAAAAACGCATTCATCGCAGTTATCGGCTGGGAGTTCACGGTAATCGGCGCTATCTTAATCATCATTTTCTTTGGCGCTACCACTGGCGTTAAATCTGCAGCGGAATCTGCTACTGATCCCTTAGTCAACTCTGCAGCGCCCATTGTGGCGGAAACGTTTCTCAGTATGTTCAAGCTTCAGGGAATATTGCTCTTAATTGTTGGAGCTATTGGAATCATTACTTGGTTAAGAACTAAAAAAGCACAGCCAACACAATAACTAATGAAAGAACGCTTAAGTAAGAAATAGAACCGTGGAATATTTTTTCTGCGACTTTACTCTTTTCTAAATTCCTTCCACCTCGGAGTTTAAAAACATTCTGTAGAAAATAAAAACCAAGAGCAGACGCAACAAAGAAGTACCAGATCGGTAGATCTGCAAGAAATCCCAAAGCTAATGAGGCGAGAATCATTCCACTTGAATGCGCAATCATTTGACGAGTAACAATTTTTTCAGCAGCAACCACAGGTAACATGGGGATTCCTGCCTTTGAATAATCATCTTTATATTTAATTGCCAAGGCCCAGAAGTGTGGCGGAGTCCAGAAAAAAATGACCATGAAAAGCGCAATTGCGCTCCACGACAGTGAATTACTTACTGCGGCCCACCCAATAAGAACGGGCATACAACCTGCGATACCACCCCAAACAATATTTTGAGGCGTTCGACGCTTTAAAACTGCAGTATAAATTCCCACATAGAAAGCGATTGCAACGAAAGTTAATAGCGCTGCCAGAGCGTTTGTAAAAATCCAAAATATGACAAGGGACAGCGCGCCGATAAATACCGCGAAAGTGATCGCAACTCTGGAAGAAATCTCACCAACAATTAAAGGTCGTTTACTCGTTCTTCCCATTTCAACATCGAGATCTTGCTCCATCACTTGATTAAAGGCATTTGCTGACCCAGCTGCGAGG
>RFXN01000260.1 GCA_009921625.1 Candidatus Fonsibacter lacus
ATAGGTTCACGCCATTTTTTGTCAGCTTTTGTGAGCGAAGCTAAATACTTTTTCATCTCATCATCGGAATATGTGTAATGGAAATCGCCTTTTTTCGCTCCAGAAATTTCGATGCGGTGGAGCGGTGGCACCGCGGCAAAGACCCGCCCATCTTCAATGAGTGGACGCATGTATTTAAAGAGCAAAGTGAGAATCAAGCAGCGAATATGCGCGCCATCAACATCAGCATCAGACATCAAAATGATTCGCCCGTAGCGCGCTTCGTCCAAATTAAATGAGCGACCAGAGCCGGCGCCAATCACTTGGATAATGGAGGCGCATTCAGAGTTATCAAGCATGGCAGAGAGCGATGCCTTCTGGACATTTAATATCTTGCCGCGAATGGGAAGGAGGGCTTGGTACTCAGAATTTCGCGCCGACTTTGCGGTTCCCAGAGCAGAGTCACCCTCAACGATAAAGAGCTCAGTATGTTCAACATCGTCCGAACGACAATCTGAAAGCTTTGCCGGAAGTGATGAAGATGAGATTGCGCCTTTGCGCCGCGTGCGTTGAAATATTTGGTCAGCTCAGTATTGACGACGTTTTGGACGATTTTGGTGACCGCCGCAGTGCCAAGAATTTCTTTGGTCTGCCCTTCAAATTGTGGCTCAGACATCCGCACCGTGACAACCGCTGTGAGCCCCTCCATCACATCATCTTTAATGATGTCAGGATCGCTCGCTTTGGTGATGCGCGATGATTTGAGTGTGTCACTGACTACTTTGGTAATGCCACGCTCAAACCCAGTGACATGTGTGCCACCTTTTGACGTGGAAATAATATTTACAAAGGAGCGGAGCGTTGCGTCATACCCTTCGCCCCACCGCAATGCGATATCTACCTCCATTTCGCGCTCTACATCGGTCGGAACTAAATGGCCTTGGCCATCGAGAACGGGAACGGTCTCTTGATAATGTCCACTTCCCTTTAGGCGAATGACATCGCAAATAGGCTTATCTGGTTGGAGGAAGGTGCAGTACT
>RFXN01000027.1 GCA_009921625.1 Candidatus Fonsibacter lacus
TGCTCCCGATGCACAACCACCAGTTTGCAAAGTGATGGATTTCGGAAAGTACAAGTACGAAATCGCCCAGAAAGCGCGGTTGGCTCGAAAGAACCAGACGCACGTGGTGGTCAAAGAGATGAAGATGCGTCCAAAGATTGATACTCACGATTATGAGACCAAGAAAGCTCATATCGAGAGGTTTCTTCTTGGAGGCGACAAGGTGAAGGTAACGATGATGTTTCGAGGTCGGGAACAGGCGCGTCCTGATACTGGATTTCGAGTTCTACAAAAACTCTCTGATGATGTTGCGGAGATTGCCACTGTTGAGTTTGCCCCAAAACTCGATGGGAGAAATATGGTCATGGTCCTAGCGCCAACAAAGCGCAAGGGTGGAAATTAAGTACCGACAAAAGATCGAGAGATTATCTGATCAACTGATCTAGAGATGAGGAAACTATGCCAAAGATGAAGACGCACAGTGGCGCCAAGAAGCGCTTCAAGCTGACCGGAACCGGAAAAATCAAGCGCGAGCGAGCCGGAAAGCGCCATCTTTTAGAGGGCAAATCTTCTCGTCGCACTCGTCGCCTCTCTGGCGATGTTGTTGCTAACGAAGCAACGAGCAATACGGCAAAGCGCCTACTAGGTTTGAAGTAAAGGAGAGCAAACATGGCGAGAGTAAAACGCGGCGTTCATGCTGCAAAGAAGCGTCGAACTACTCTTGAGCGAGCCAGTGGATACACCGGCCAACGTTCAAGGCTCTTCTCGCGTGCGAAAGAGCAAGTTACGCACTCGATGGTTTATGCATTTAACGATCGTAAAGCAGTGAACGATCCAGCAGCATTTACCGCACTCGTTGAGGTAGCGCGAAAGAACGTTGTCCTCTCCTAACGAAGTAATTAAGAGCCTTCATTCGAGCCATATCGCTCGCGTGAAGGCTCTTCATGCATCTAAGGGTCGAAAAGCGGCGAAACAATTTATTGCTGAAGGCCCTGCTGCGGTTGAAGCGGCACTCACGTCGAAAAGATTTTCCATTGTCAACCTTTATGTTACTGAACATGGCGCTGACCTTTTACCGAAATCCGCAGAATCGGCTCAATCGATACTGGCGAAAGCAATTTACCTCTCCGAGAGAGTAATGGCATCAATTTCAACTGTCGAAACAGCTCAAGGTGTCTTGGCAATCTGCTCCAGCGAAGAAAAATTAAACGAAGAAGAGATATATAAAAAAAACGCGCTTCCACTCATATATTGTTTTGAAGTCAACGATCCGGGGAATTTAGGCACAATTATTCGAACTGCCGATGCGCTTGGGGCTGCCGGCGTTTTGTTATCTCCGGGGAGCGCTGATCCATTCTCTCCAAAAGTTGTGCGAGCCACTGCCGGATCTTTATGGCATCTGCCGTTGCTGCGCGAGGTTGACATCGTAAGCGCAATTGAGCAATCACGAGCGCATGGAAGAAATATTTATGCCACCCACGGCCAAGGCGCGAAAACCCTGCCCGCGGTTAGCGGGAGAGATGCGCTCTGGATATTTGGCAATGAAGCTCGAGGCTTAACAAGTGAAATTACTACACTTGCCGATGAAGTGGTCTCCATTCCAATGCGCGGAAGGGCCGAGAGTCTAAATTTGGCGACCGCCGTGGCAATCACCCTTTTCCACGCCAATTCTTGATCAAACGCTAGAATTCAGAAATGCAAGAGAATCTGCGTGCGCTCGTCACTGCTGCGCAGGAGGCATTTGCAAAGGCTTCAGATCTGGCAGAGTGCAAGGCTGCACGGCTAGCGCATCTTGGAGATAAATCACCGATAGCTCTAGCTAACCGTGAGCTGGGCACGCTCGCTCCCAACGAACGAGCTTCTCGGGGCCAAGAGATAAATGGAGTTAAAAGCGAGATAACTGCGATTGCAACTTTGCGCGAAAGTGAATTGACTCGCGAACGAGATGAAAAAATCTTGATTGAAGAGCGAGTTGACCTCACTCTTCCCACCCGAATGTCTCAACGGGGCGGACTTCATCCGCTAACTATTTTGCGAGATGACATCTCTGATCTTTTTATTGGCTTGGGTTATGAGGTCGCCGAGGGACCAGAGTTGGAATCCGAGTGGCTTAATTTTGATGCGCTTAATATTCCTGAAGATCATCCAGCGCGCACCATGCAAGACACCTTCTTCATCGAGCCGCTCTCTTCTCGTTTAGTGCTGCGGACACATACCTCACCAGTTCAAATTAGAAGCATGCTCGATCGAACTCCACCCATCTATGTGATTTGCCCGGGAAGAACTTTCCGTTCAGATGAATTGGATGCCACTCACACACCAGTTTTCAATCAAGTAGAAGGTTTGGTAATTGATAAAGGGATTACAATGGCCCACCTCAAGGGGACTCTCGATTATTTTGCTGCAGCAATGTTTGGCACCGGAATAACGACCCGATTAAGGCCCTCTTTCTTTCCATTTACTGAACCTAGCGCGGAAGTTGATATCCGCTGCTTTGTTTGCCGCGGAGAATCTAAAGAGTGTCGGACGTGTAAGGGTGAGGGGTGGGTCGAATGGGGTGGGTGCGGGATGGTTAACCCCAAAGTTCTTATCGCTTGCGGCATCGACACAGTTACCTACTCCGCTTTTGCATTTGGAATGGGACTTGAGCGCACTTTGATGTTTAGACATGGAATAACGGATATGCGCGAAATCGTAGAAGGCGATATTCGATTTACCGCTCAGTTCGGAGTGGGCAAATGAAGGTTCCGCTCTCGTGGGTTCGCGATTTTGTTCCGCTTCCAATCGAAATTAAAGCGGATCAAGTTGTTGATCGTTTAGTGTCCTTGGGATTTGAAGTTGAAGGAGTTCAAGATCTCCGCGCTGCACTTCATGGACCAATTGAAATAGCAGAAGTTCTTGAAATCGAAGAGATCAAAGGTCAGAAAAAACCAATTAGATATGTAAAGGTTGCTGGATCAGATGAACGTTATGTCATCTGTGGCGCCCAGAATTTCGCTGTTGGTGATTATGTTGTTCTGGCGTTACCTGGCGCACTTCTTCCCGGGAATTTTGCGATATCAGCCCGTGAAACTTATGGGAAAACAAGTAATGGCATGATCTGTAGCGCTCGCGAGCTAGGAATGGGAGATGATCACTCGGGAATAATTGTCCTTGACCCCTCACATCATGGCCTCGCTCGAGGCGCTGATGCACTCTCTTTATTAAATCTTGATGATGTGATTTTAGATATTTCTGTTAATCCTGACCGCGGCTATGCCATGTCCATTCGTGGAATTGCTCGCGAAATCGCTCTTGGATTTGATTTACCTTTTAAGGATCCAGTAACTCTCGCTCCAGAGTTACCAGAGTTAAGCGATAGCAAAGTAACGCCGGCAAAGATTGAAGATGGCGCCGATTACATAGTTTTGCGAACGGTCGAATCAGTTAATGCAAGTGCAGTAGTTCCGCTCTGGATGGTACGACGTTTGCAGATGGCGGGAATGCGCTCCATTTCGCTGGCGGTTGATATCACAAATTACATAATGCTCGAATATGGACAACCACTACATGCCTTCGACCGAAAGAAAATATCTGGAACTCTAAGGGTGCGCCGCGCTGGTAAAACAAAGAACTTGACAACGCTCGATGGCCAAGAGCGCACATTACAAGAGAATGATTTACTGATAGCAGATGATGCAGGAGCGCTCGCACTTGCTGGAACTATGGGCGGTTTGAGCTCGGAGGTCGCGGCTGAAACAACAGCCATAACAATTGAAGCGGCTCATTTTTATCCAGCAGATGTGGCCAAAAATGCTCGAGCTCACAAGTTGTCGACTGAAGCATCGCGTCGTTTTGAACGAGGCGTAGATCCACATCTGCCACCTGTCGCATCGGCGCGTGCAGTCGCGTTGTTAACCACCCTCGGTGGCGGAGTTTATGTCGGCGGTGCAAGCGATGGCGCTTCAGCCGCGCTTCCAGCTATTTCATTTGCACCTACATATGTCTCAGAGCTAATTGGTGGCAAGTATTCGCATGACGTGGTCGAGGGCGCCTTGGAACGAATTGGCGCGCGCGTGGAGAAAAATAAAGATTCATGGTTAGTCAGACCACCTTCTTGGCGCCCCGATTTGGAGATGAGTGCAGATCTTGTAGAAGAGGTAGCACGAATTGTGGGATACGAAAAAATTCCGTCTATACTTCCGCCATCTCCATTGAGCAGGGGGCTTACTCCGCTTCAGAAAAGACGGCGTCGTATCGCACAATACTTAGCCGATCGCGGATTACTTGAAGTTCAGACTTATCCTTTTATTAGTCCTGAGACTATTGAATTGATGGGTTTTCAGGGCGCTCGTGCGCGAACCTTCAGAATAGCTAACCCAATTTCGGAGAAGGAGCCACTGCTGCGTCCACATATTGCGCCAGGCCTCATTGATGTTGCAGTTCGGAATATGGGACGTGGCGCAAAATCAATGGCGCTATTTGAAATAGGAAGTATCTTTCGAGCTCCTGAGAGCGTTCCGCCACCACCTAATCTAGGAACGGATAGACGCCCTAGCGAGCAAGAAATTCAGGAGCTTTATCGAAGCGTGCCCGAACAACTTTTTTGTGTTGGAGCTCTTCTTATTGGTGATGCAGAGAGCGATAGTTGGTTGGGTAAGGGACGTTCATATCAATGGCAAGATGCAGTCGGCTTAGCTGTAGAAATTATTGAAGTGACAGGACATACCCCTACCGTGCATCGATGTGATTTCATGCCATGGCATCCTGGACGCTGTGCGGAGTTGCGCGTCAATGGCACTGCCTATGGGCACGTCGGTGAGTTACATCCACGAGTGCTCGCTCATTATGGTTTACCACCAGGCTCGGGCGCGCTTATGGTCAATATCGGTGGAATACCAATTCTTGGCCCCACCCAAGTTTCTCCGCTATCAAATATGGTGCCAACGATTCAAGATGTTGCCCTAGTTGTACCAAATCAATGTGAAGTGGCAGATCTCATCAGCGCTCTCCATCAAGGTGGAGGCGAACTTCTCGAGCGGGTCGAACTTTTTGATCGCTATACCGGCAAACCGCTGGGGGAGAGTGAAATTTCCTACGCATTTACCCTCACCTTCAGGGCGCACGATCGGACGCTTACCGCAGAGGAGGCCGCTCAACTTCGCGATAGCGCCATCGCGGCCACCGCTTCGCTTGGCGCTCGACTTCGCAGCTAGGGGAGAACTAACCTAGTAGGGCTAGTGCATAAATTTGCATATTTGTGTATAATTACACGAATGAAGGCAGCTGTTATTGGGGCAAGTGGCTATAGCGGGGGCGAACTTCTCCGACTGATTGCCAATCATCCACACTTTGAATCCGTAGCGGCAATTGCGCATTCGCAAGCAGGAGAGCCAATTGCTTCAGTTCATCCTCAACTTTCCGGAGTCTTCACGGGAAGTTTTAGCACATTCCAAGACGAGGGCATCGCGGATGCAGAGATAATTTTTTTGGCGCTACCTCATGGTGAATCTGGCAAATTGATTAATGAACATGTTGGGGCATTTAAAGGTAAGAAAATAGTTGACCTTGGGGCAGATTTTCGACTTTCATCACCAGATTCGTGGTCAAAATATTACGGTGGCAATCACCACGGAACATGGCAATACGGATTGCCTGAATTACCTGGCGCTCGAGAAAAAATCGCAACAAGTGATTGCGTAGCAAATCCAGGATGCTATGCAACAGCTATTTCACTCGCGTTGGCACCTTTTGCGAAACTTGGCAATGCTGCGAATTTAAAAGATGTGATTATTACTGCGGCCTCTGGCACTACAGGGGCCGGACGAAGCGCAAAAATAAATCTAATTGGCAGTGAAGTGATGAACTCAATCTCTGCTTATAAAGTTGGTGGCGTTCACCAACACACTCCAGAAATTGAAGAGGCAATTTCGGGAATTTCACATCAAGAGGTAAAGATCTCTTTCACTCCACTCCTTGCTCCACTTCCTCGTGGAATTATCGCTTCCGTTTCAATTCCACTCCAATCAACCAAGGCCTCAGCCTTATCTGAAGTGTTTGAGAACAGCTATGGATCAGAGCCATTTGTACACCTCCTGCCATCCGGCCAATGGCCCCAAACTAATTCGTTAATTGGTAGCAATGGAGCACATATACAGGTTGCATTTGATAGCCATGTGGAACGAGCTGTTGTCGTTGTTGCAATTGATAATTTAGGTAAAGGGGCAGCCGGTCAAGCGATTCAAAATGCTAACTTGATCGCCGGATTTGCCGAAACTACTGGCTTAACATCAGTGGGCGTGCGATGAAATTCCCAAAAGGTTTTCACGTTGCTGGCCTCGCCGCGGGCATCAAGAGCAGTGGCGCGAAAGATTTAGCGCTGATTGTGAACGTTGGGCGTCATAAAACTGGGAGCGCAGTCTTTACTAAAAACCGAATGACCGCCGCCCCTGTTAACTGGAGTAAACAGGTCGTAAGTGATGGTCGAATCGATGCTGTGCTCATCAATTCCGGTGGAGCAAATGCATGTACTGGTCCTGACGGTTTTGCCGATACACATAAAAGTGCTGAGTATGTTGCAAATCAATTGGGGGTTTCTGCCACCGATGTAGCTATTTGCAGCACGGGTCTAATAGGCGAGCGGTTACCTCTAGAAAAAATCTTCTCTGGCATTGACAACGCTTCAGCAAAGCTTGCTGCTGATAATTGGCCAGACGTTGCTGAAGCAATTATGACTACAGATTCACACTCCAAAATAGCAAACCATGAAATCAATGGTGTGAGTTTTGTTGGCATTGCAAAAGGCGCAGGAATGTTAGCTCCCGCGTTAGCGACCATGATTTCAGTGATTGCCACTGATGCAGAAGTCTCTGCGCGGGATCTACAAAAAGCGTTAACTGAAGCTACCGCACTCACATACGATCGACTTGATTCTGATGGATGTACATCAACCAATGACACAGTGATTGCTTTAGCTAGTGGTGAAAGCGCGCCATTGAGTTATCCGGATTTGTTAGCTGGCATGCAGGCAATTTGTAGAAATCTTGCAGATCAACTAATCAGTGATGCTGAGGGGCATACAAAAATAATCGCAATCAAAACTATTAACGCGGCGTCTATCGAAGATGCACTTGACGTTTCGCGCACATGTGCGCGTAATAATCTTCTTAAATGTGCGCTATTTGGAGAAGATCCAAACTGGGGGAGAATTCTCGCCGCGGTGGGAACATCTGCCGCCAAGTTTGACCCATTCGATCTTGATGTGAGTATCAACGGAGTTATGGTTGCCAAGAAAAGCGCACCTTTTGAAAATAGATCTTTAGTAAAGATGAGCGAAGAGCGGATCGAAATAGTCATCGATGTAAAAGCGGGAATCCACGAGGCAGAGATACTCACCAATGATCTATCGACTATGTATGTTCACGAGAATTCGGCGTATTCATCATGATTGTCGTTAAATATGGTGGCCATGCGATGGTTAATAATGATTTAGCGAAAAGCTTTGCAACAGATGTTGTATCGCTAGTGAAATCTGGAGAAAGGGTAGTTGTTGTTCATGGTGGTGGTCCACAAATTGACCGGGAACTAAACTCAAAAGGTCTCACATCGCAGACAATTTCCGGACTACGTGTCACTACTCCAGAGATGATGGATGTTGTAGAGATGGTGCTAGCTGGAAGAGTTCTACGTGATGTAGTCAATTCCCTCATTCAAGCCGGAGGGTCCACTGTCGGTATTACCGGTAGAGATGGCCAAACGTTTATTGCAAAACAAATTACTAGAAGTGCGACTGGTGAGCCAATCGAGGTGGGGCAAGTCGGTGAAATTGTTTCGGTGAATACCAAACTTCTAGAGACGTTATTAGATTCTGGCTATATTCCGGTGGTTGCACCAGTTTCAGCTGATCAATCGGGTACACCCTTCAATGTGAATGCAGATTCTGCAGCGGGAGCTGTTGCAGGAGCGCTGCATGCCGAACGCGCACTTTTCCTCACTGATGTGCCGGGTTTATTTCGACATTGGCCTGACGTGGCGAGCTTGATTTCACAAATTTCTTATCAGGAGGCGAAAGATTTATTGCCAACCCTGGCGGACGGAATGATTCCGAAAATTGCTGCTTGTCTTCACGCCATTGAGAAGGGAGCAAAGAGCGCCCAAATTGTTGATGGGCGAGTGCCTGGAATTCTCAACGAGGCAATAACTAAGAATTTGGGAACGGTGATTACCGCATGAAGAGCTGGGATGAAGTTTTTATGGCGAACTACGGAACGCCACAACTGACTCTTGTTAAGGGTTCTGGAAATAAAGTAATTGATTCCCAAGGTAATCAATATCTTGACTTCTTGGGCGGTATTGCCACAAATATTCTCGGCCATGCCCATCCAGCCATCACTGAGGCAGTTACCAAACAATTAACCGAGCTCACTCATGTAAGTAATTTCTATGCCCACCCACAAGGCCTTGCGCTGGCTGGGGAGCTACAAACATTAGTCGGCGACAATACCGCCCGCACCTTTTTCTGTAATTCAGGCGCCGAAGCCAATGAGGCTGCTTTGAAAATCTCTCGCCTCACGGGAAAGAAGAAAATCGTCGCCTTTGTAAATAGTTTTCATGGTCGAACAATGGGCGCGTTATCCATGACGGGGCAGAATATAAAACGCGATCCCTTTAAACCTTTAATTCCAAATATTTCATTTCTTCCTTACGGTGATGAAGGAGCGTTAAAAAAAGGAATTTCTAAACGAACTGCGATGGTAATTATTGAGCCAATCCAAGGTGAAGCTGGCGTCATAGTCCCACCTTCAGGATTCTTGAAGAAAGTCCGTGAACGAACATCAGATGTTGGCGCTCTACTTGCAGTTGATGAAGTGCAGACGGGAATGGGTCGAACTGGCGAGTGGTTCGCATATCAAAGCGAGGAAATCACTCCAGACATTATTACTTTGGCAAAAGGGCTAGGTGGCGGTTTGCCGCTCGGAGCTACTATCGGTATTGGCAAAGCTGGCGAGCGCGGTACTGATTCATGAAGGATCAAAAATCCAAGGAGTCAAAGAGGTGCGCGGTAGAGGTTTATTAATTGGAATTGAACTAGAGAAGGTTGATGCGAAAGAAGTTCAAAAGGCACTTGAGAAGAAGCATATTCTTGTTAATGCTGCGAACTCTAAAACGATTCGTATAGCACCTGCCTTAGTTACCAATCTTTCTGATGTAGAATATTTTCTGGCATTGCTTCGAGATGTGCTTGAAGGTGTTCAATGAGCGGAATTCTGCATACCAAAATTTCTCGACAAGAACTTATAAAAGAGTGGATTGCGGCAGGTTTAATCCACTCCCAAGCTGAAGTAGTTGAGCGCTTGAAAAGTTCAGGTTTTGTGGTCACTCAGGCGACTGCTAGCAGAGATTTAGAAGAGATAGGTGCAGTCCGCGGTCGCGACAATAAGGGACAGCTGCGCTATCAACTTGCTTCGGAGAGCCAAGAGGAACCTTTGTATCGGGTCGGTAAATTACTCAATGAACTGCTTGTGCAAATTCAGGGAAGTGGAAATATTTTGGTGTTACGTACGCCTCCCGGGGGAGCGCAATTGCTCGCCAGTGCTCTAGACCGCGCTACTCGCGCTGGGGTGTTACATCAGATCATTGGAACTATTGCAGGGGATGACACTGTAATGGTGATTGTTAGTGATCTATATAAATCAAGCGAAGTTCTTAATTTTCTTACCGCTCTTGCCGAGGATGTCGATACCGAGAATTTAGATGAGACCCGGAAGAATAATGGGAAGAGTTTTGGCAAAGCTGGCAGCAAATCACAGGTTAAGGGAGAACGATGACTCTTTGGGGAGGACGATTTACCTCGGGTAGCGCAGATGCGATGTCAGCGTTATCACGAAGCGTTCACTTTGATTGGCGACTTGCGCCATATGACATTGTGAGCAGCAAGAGCCACTGTCAAAATTTAGTGAAGAGCAAAATTCTCAGCGCTGCTGAAGGTAAAAAGATTTCGGGAGCCCTCGATCAATTACGTAAAGATATCGAGCGCGGAATAGTCGCCCCCACCGAATCGGATGAAGATCTCCATGGTGTTATTGAGCGAGTACTCATAGATCGACTTGGGGAGCTTGGTGGAAAATTGCGAGCTGGTCGATCACGAAATGATCAGATCGCTACCGACCTTCGCCTCTATTTGCGAGAAGTTTCGTTGGAGTTAGTTTCACAACTACTCTCGCTTGCTCAAGCATTTCTCGCGCAAGCGAAAAGCCATGACCAAACTTATGTTTCAGGATTTACTCATCTGCAACATGCCCAGCCAATAGTTTTTGGCCATGAATTGGCAAAGCATTCTCATTCCCTCTTGCGTGATGTCCAACGCTTAGAGCAATGGTGGGAGCGAACCGGAGTGAGCCCGCTCGGTTCTGGCGCACTTGCCGGCACAGCGCTCTCGGCAAACCCCGAAGGTGCGGCGAAAAGTTTAGGTTTTCACTCCGCGGCGGGAAATAGCATCGATGCGGTAAGCGACCGTGATTTTGCAGCGGAATTTCTCTTCATCGCGGCGATGATAGGTATTCATCTCTCACGAATTGGCGAAGAGTGGATATTGTGGAGTTCAACTGAGTTTGGTTGGGCAAAACTCTCTGACTCGTATTCAACTGGTTCGTCGATAATGCCTCAGAAAAAGAATCCCGATGTTGCAGAATTAGCTCGCGGCAAAAGCGGTCGTTTAGTTGGCAATCTAACTAGCCTGTTGGTAACTCTTAAAGGTCTGCCTTTTGCCTACAATCGAGATCTTCAAGAGGATAAAGAGCCAGTCTTCGATTCGATAGATACGCTCTTGTTGTTGCTTCCCGCGGTAATCGGAATGGTGGAAAGTACCGAGTTTGACAAAAAGGCGATGGCTGCTGGCGCGACATCTGGTTTTGCCTTAGCGACAGAAGTAGCTGACTATCTAGTCCGCAAAGGCGTGCCATTCGCGAAAGCTCATGAGCTTTCAGGGAAGGCGGTGTCGCTCGCTGAGAGTCGAGGAGTAGCACTTGAAGAGTTGTCGCTTGCAGACTTCCAATCTCTTAACAAACTATTTAGCATCGATATCTTCAAGGCGCTGACCGTGGAGAGCGCTGTTGCCTCTCGAAAGAGCAGGGGAGGAACTGCTCCAACTGCGCTGCGCACCCAGATCGCCGAGTTAGGTACTCTTATTGCAGCGGCAAAGCGAGGGAATTCCAAGAGATTGGCACATACCGCAAAACTTTGGGGAGAGCCTGGAGCGCGAAAAGCTTCCTCGACGAAAAAAATTGCAAAATCTGGGATTAAGTCAATTAAGTCAAAGAGTAGGCGAGGGTAACGAATTGGCTAGCGGTCGTGAATTATTAGAAGATCTTGAATGGCGGGGGCTAATAGCCCAAACAACTGATCGCGATGAGTTAATCGCTGCCCTAGATCGTGGACCAATCACCCTCTATATCGGCTTTGATCCAACTGCTCCTAGTTTGCATATCGGCAGCCTTGCTGTGCTCTTGGTTTTAAAGAGATTTCAATTAGCAGGGCACAGGCCAATTGCACTTGTTGGTGGCGCTACTGGGTTAGTTGGGGATCCAAGCGGAAAATCCGAAGAACGAACGCTCAATGATGAGAGCGTTGTTGCAGATTTCGTTGGCAAAATAAGAGAGCAAGTTGAGCCCTATCTTGAATTCAATAGTTCTACTACCGGAGCCCTCGTTGTAAATAATTTAGATTGGACAGCTCCGCTATCTGCAATCGCGTTCTTGCGTGACATCGGAAAGTATTTCAGTGTTAATCAAATGATGGCCAAAGATTCAGTGTCTTCTCGCCTTCATGCAAATGGAATTTCGTACACCGAATTCTCCTATCAAGTCTTACAAGGCTTTGACTTTTTAGAGTTATATCGCCGTCATAACTGCACCTTGCAAATTGGTGGCAGTGATCAATGGGGCAATATCGTCGCTGGACTAGATCTCATTCGCAAGGTTGAACAAGGTTCCGGCCACTGCTTAACAGTTCCATTGGTCACAAAATCTGACGGAACTAAATTTGGCAAGACCGCTTCTGGGACTGTTTGGCTTGATGGCGAGTTGACCTCACCCTATGCCCTTTATCAATATTGGCTAGGAGTTGATGACCGAGATGTCATTTCCTACATCAAGATTTTCACCTTCGCTTCACGTCAAGAGGTGGTAGAGCTAGAAAATGAAGTAGCAACCAATCCAGGTGCACGTAGCGCAGCACGCTTCTTAGCCCGTGATGTCACTGCACGTGTACATGGCAGTGATGCGATGGAGAAAGTTGAAGCGGTGTCGAAGGCGCTCTTTGGTCAAGGAAATTTGGCAGAGGTTGATGGCAGAACGCTTTCAGCTGCAGCCGCTGCACTTCCACATACTCATTACACAGAAGGACTTCTAGCAATTGATGCATTCACGCTCTCAGGTCTCTGCGATTCCAAATCAGCTGCTAGGCGCCTGGTTAAAGAAGGGGGCGCGTATGTGAATAATGAAAGAGTCGTTGATGAAACCTCAGTCCTGCAAAAAAGCGAATTAATTCAGGGTAATTTGATACTGCTCCGCAAAGGAAAGCGTGAACTTGGAGCGGTAATCGTAAAATAACCGAAAATTTCCCTCTTTTAGCAATTGGAAGATTTCACTGCAGCTCGGGTGGCGGGCACACCTTCCGGAAAGGCTCTTTGACCTGCCGGATTGGGGGTGGGAGAGGCCCGATTTGACCCCCTTGGCTGCCAGGGCATAATCTTTCCCTCTCGCTGAGAAGCGGACAGAAAACGGGTAAACCGCCCCTGGCCGTTCAGCACACTTCCTCTCGATTGGCTTGGCGCTTTTGTGTCTTGCATCGAATATGAAGTGAGCCCTCATCCAAACATGAGAATGTTTAATTGAGTGCGCATCCGTACCTTGAGAACTCAACAGCGTGCCATAAAGTCAATGCCAATTTTTAACTCGTCGGCGCTCTTTTTGCGCTGCGGATTTATTTCTGCAGTACTTTTGAGAGTGTCAACGATTCCTTTGGTAGAAGACAAATAACGACAGTTGTTTGA
>RFXN01000261.1 GCA_009921625.1 Candidatus Fonsibacter lacus
CCTAGGTCATGAGTTCCAGTTTCAAGCCCCGGCTAACTGGACGGCAACCCTCCACCGCGGTGGGGTGCTCCGGGTGAAGACCAGGTCGTTACGAAAGTCGTATCGACAAGCGCGGGTATCTCACCGTTAATCGGTAATACCCCCTTATAGAACGTTATGAAGGGATATTGAGTTATGTCAGCTAACTGGTCATTTGATACGCAACAAATCCATGCAGGGCAAGTTCCTGATCCAACAACAGGAGCGCGTGCGCTGCCGATTTATCAGACAACTGCCTATCAATTCCGCGACACTACCCATGCTGCAAACCTCTTTGGTTTGGCAGAGCTGGGAAATATCTACACCCGCATCATGAACCCAACGCAAGATGCAGTGGAGCAACGCCTTGCTGCGCTCGAAGGTGGCGTTGCAGCGCTTGTTCTCGCATCAGGCTCTGCAGCAACGTTCTATGCCATCGTAAACCTTGCTGAAGCCGGCGATCACATTGTCTCTTCACCATCGCTGTATGGCGGTACCTACAACCTCTTCCACTACACCCTGCCAAAGTTTGGCGTTGAGGTGACCTTCGTCGAGAACCCTGATGATCCAGAGTCCTGGCGCAAAGCAGTTCGCCCAAATACCAAAGCGTTTTTTGGCGAGACCATTGCTAATCCAAAGAATGACATTCTTGACATTGCAGCGGTTTCCAAGGTCGCTCACGAGGCAGGTGTGCCACTAATCGTTGATAACACGGTGGCAACTCCATACCTCATCAAGCCGATTGAACATGGCGCTGATGTGGTTGTGCACTCGGCAACGAAGTTCCTCTCTGGCCATGGCAACTCAGTTGTTGGTGCGATTATCGATGCCGGCAAGTTTGATTATGCGAAGTATCCAGACCGCTTCAAAAACTTTAATCAACCAGATCCGAGCTATCACGGCTTGGTTTATGCTGTAAATCTTGGAGTGGGTTCGCCATTTGGCGCCAACCTCTCCTACATCTTCAAGATTCGTTTGACGCTCCTTCGCGATACCGGCGCT
>RFXN01000262.1 GCA_009921625.1 Candidatus Fonsibacter lacus
GCAGGAGCTTTAGTCAGAACTTTTTTCACTGGTTTTTTTGCAGCAACCTTCTTCACCGCTTTCTTCGCGACTGGTTTCGCAGCGGATTTTTTGCTGCTTTTACCTTTTGCGGCATGGCTGTTAGAAGGCACTTTGTTCCTCACTGGTTGGTTTTTTCTTCTTCTTCGGTTCCGGACCGAACCGGATATCCATATTGTACTCAGGGCTGGCTACTACGCGCTAAAAAAGCCGTTTTGGCTCGGAAATTATCGCCCCTGGGCCCGCGAAATCGCGCGCCGGATTATCTCCCCCACCGACTCAACCTCCACCAGGAAGCCATCGTGACCAAAGGGTGAGGAGAGGACATCAGGCTCCTCTGCAGTTGGAGTGAGTTCAGCAATTTCTTTCTGTAACCGTGGCGGAAAGAGTCGATCAGTATCAATAGCAACCACAATCACCGGAACAGTAATTCCAGCAAGCGCTTTCTCTACTCCACCACGATCGCGACCAACATCATGAGAGTTCATCGCTTCAGTCAAAATGATGTACGTATTTGCATCAAAACGTTTGGCAAGTTTATTTGCTTGATGATCAAGATAAGACTCGACCGCATAACGCCCAGTGTCATCACCTTGCATATCGCGTCCAAAACGCATATCCATTTCGACCTCTGAGCGATAGGTCAGGTGCGCTTTTTAATCGCTCGAATTTGAATACTGGCAGTTCCAATTTGATCACCAGTTGCCACCGCTGAGGAGCCGATGGTGCAGATTGCACCAACCTTGTCGGGGTAGGTAATCGCCCACTCGAGTGAGCGCATACCGCCAAGTGATGGCCCAACTGCAATGAGATATTTTTTTATTTCTAACTTATCGGTAAAGGCTCTCTCTGCCGCGACCATGTCGCGAATTGTTAACGACGGAAAGCGCGAGCCCCACCGCTTTCCATCTGGTGCAATCGATGCAGGGCCAGTTGATCCTTGACAACCACCAATAACGTTGGGACAGACGATGAAATATTTATCGGTATCAAAAGGTAAAC
>RFXN01000263.1 GCA_009921625.1 Candidatus Fonsibacter lacus
GAGATGCTCGTTCCACTTTGGGAGAGATGTGCAAGCGCATCTTCGGTAATGATCCATACATTTTTTACATTCTGTGTACGCACGCTCTCTACCAGTGCAGCATGGGCGGGAGTTTCAACGATGATGCCAACCGCAGCGGAGTCTTCAAGAATCCATTGAATCTGCTCTGCTGAAGAGGTTTCATAAACCGGAACCACAACGCCACCTGCAAACCAAATGGCAAAGTCCATGATGGTCCACTCGTATCGGGTGCGCGAAAGCAAACCAACTCGATCACCACTTTTAATTCCAGCTGCAATTAAACCTTTAGCAACAGCACGAACTTCTGCCTCAAGAGTACGTGCGCTAACAGTCTGCCAACCTTCACCAACAGGACGAGAGAGCATGACGCGCTCTGGTTCAAAGTGGGCGCGATTGGTAATGAGATCGGTGAGATTACCCTCAGTTGCTGGTGGGACAAGGGCCGGTACAGAGACCTCTTTCATTGCGCGCTCCTTAGTGGCGACACGGGCTCCTCTAGTTGGATTCTGCTAGAGAGCTACAGATTGGTCGCAGGGTAGACGCTAGCGCAGGCATCCGCTTGCTGAGAAGGGTAGCCTTGTGAACATGAGCCAGACCCGTTCCTCCATCATCATCGATGCCCCCATTGACCAAGTTGCCGAGGCGATTGCCGCTGTTGGCGCTTATCCCTCATGGTCAAGTTCCATGAAAGCCGTCAAAATTATCGACGGTGACTCTGTGAAGCCGACCAAGGTTGAGATGTCACTTGCCTCAGGAGCCCTGAGAGATGAGGCAACGCTCCTCTTTGATTGGAGCGCATTTCCAGCATCCCTCTCCTTCTCGCTCGAGAGCGCCGATCTTCTTACCGCAATGGATGGGCACCAAGAGTTAAAGAGTATTGGTAGTGAAACCGAAGTGAATTACTCGCTCACCGTCGCGCTCTCCATGCCAGTTCCAGACATGATGCGACAGAAAGCAGAGAAAGCAGTGGTCGATCAGACTCTCAAAGAGCTCAAAGCT
>RFXN01000264.1 GCA_009921625.1 Candidatus Fonsibacter lacus
CTCATCGAGTGAGTAGGTCGCAGTAAGGAGCGAATCAAGATCGAGCTTGCCAGTCATGTAGAGCTCAATGAGCATCGGAAATTCGGTCGCAGGATTTGCAGAACCATATTTACTTCCGCGCATACCGCGCTCACCACGCAAGATGTGGAAGATCGGATCAATAGTCATCTTGTCACCATTGCCAGGTGCACCAAGAATAATGAGCGTACCGCCAGGTCCAAGAATATTTAGACCATTAAGGAATGCTGGCACGCTACCAACAGCGCCAATCGCATGATCAACACCGTGCGGAACAATCTTAAATACTTCTTTCTCGACATCAACTTTCTTTGGGTTGATGGTGTGCGTTGCACCAAGCTTCACTGCCATCTCTAACGCCGCATCGCTGGTATCAATCGCAATAATTGGATTAGCGCCAACAACACGTGCACCCTGAATGGAGTTAAGACCAACGCCACCGCAACCAACAACGGCAACGCTATCTCCAGGTCGTGCGGCTGCTGCATTTGTTACCGCACCAAAACCAGTTGTAACTGAGCAACCAATAAGCGCAGCTTTCTCAAGCGGCATATCTTTTCTAATTTTGATTGCCGATGTTGCAGGGACAACAACATAAGGAGCATATGTTGCTGGACCATAGTGAAGAACTGGCTTACCGGTTTCAACATCGGTGAATCGTCCAGTGTTATCAAAACCAATCGCACCAAAGGGAGATGGTCCGTAGCAATATGCAGGCTTACCGCGTAAACATTGCGCGCAGGTACCGCAATTAAGAAGCCAGGAGATAATCACGTGATCTCCAGGAACAAGTGTGGTCACTGCAGAACCAACAGACTCCACAACGCCCGCGCCCTCATCGCCAAGAATCATTGGCATTGGTGTCTCATGTGATCCGTCATATGCATGTAAGCAGGAGTGGCAAACGCCAGAAGCTGCCATCTTTACGCGCACCTCATGTGGCGCAGGATCAGCGACCTCCACCTTCTTCATCGGCATCGGAGTATTTGCTGCAACGAGAA
>RFXN01000265.1 GCA_009921625.1 Candidatus Fonsibacter lacus
TCAGATTCTTCTTCCCAAACAGTTCGAAGAACTCCTGACTTTCCGAGGTCGAGAAGCGCTCTTGTGCATAAGCAACGAGCGCAGTTCTTTTCCCTTCCAACAGATCATCTCCCGCTGGCTTGCCGGTAACTGAGCTATCTCCGAAGACGCCAAGCAAGTCATCTCGTAGTTGGAACGCAATTCCTAGAGGATTTCCATATGCGCTGTAGATAGTAAGGAGTTCCATATCTGCGCCAGCGAGCGCAGCACCAAAATGGAGCGGACGTTCAATGGTGTACTTACCAGATTTAAAGGTAGCGATTTTGAGCGCATCTGCTACCGACATTTGAGGTCGACTACCGCCATGGATATCTAGATATTGACCAGCCATTAACTCCACGCGCATGATGTCAAAAATTGGGTTGACTGCTCGAAGTTGCGAATCGTTGAGGCCTGCCTGGTTGAGGGCTTGAGTTGACCAGACGAGCGCGAGATCTCCTAGTAGAAGCGCAGTGGCGCTCCCAAAATTTTCACTATCTCCGAGTCCGCTTCGCGCTCGATGGTTCTCTTCAAATCGACGGTGCATCGATGGGGCACCGCGTCGAGTATCGGAGCCATCCATCATGTCATCGTGAATGAGCGCACATGCTTGGAGTAGCTCCAAACTCGCTGCCGCTCTGAAAAGAGTTGGATCATCTGCGGAACCGCCAGCTCCTATGGAGCCGGCGACGGCAAAGAGGGGGCGTAAGCGCTTACCACCAGCGAGGAATTCCTTGAGGGCGATACTGACTTCAGTCAGCGCGGAGTCAATCGCTATTAACTCGCGATGGGCCCCAGTGAGAAAGAGGTCAAGGGCGCGGTCAATCTCTAAACGAGAGCCAGAAAGCATGAAGCAACGCTACCCTGACTGCCGTGAACTCTTCGACAGGCCTTTCTTTTGAGTTATTCCCGCCGAAGGATAGCGTGGGGGAGGATCGCCTTTGGGAGACCTTGGCGCAGTTATCAGATATTTCGCCAGATTTTCTCTCCGTTACTTATGG
>RFXN01000266.1 GCA_009921625.1 Candidatus Fonsibacter lacus
TCTGCGCCTGAGGTTTATCAAGATACTCCTTGCTGATGGTGAAGTAGAATTGCTAGCCACATCGCTTCTCGATCAGAAACGATATCCACTCAGAGATTTTAAAAAGCTCTACTACAAGCGATGGAGAATCGAGACGTTCTTTCAAGCAATTAAGAGTCGCCTTGCCGTTGATAACTTCACGGGGCGAACCGTTGAGGCTATCAAGCAAGATTTCTTCTCGACCCTCTTTGTGAGTGGTCTCGAGACAATCTTATCTGCAGAAGTAAATGGCGAGCTTGCCGCAAAGAACACACGACATCGACAGCAGGTGAACAAAGCTATCTCCTTCCATGCCATCAAAGACTCCATCATCAAAGCGTCCTGGGCCGACGGCAACAACGGTGCCTTCTTGTGGCTTCTCTTTTGCAGTATCTGGAATTACGAGACCGGATGCAGTCTTCTCTTCTGCCTCGTTGATCTTGATAACGATGCGGTCTTCAAGTGGCTTAATGGCAATGGCCATCGTTGTAGCTCCTTCTTCATCGAGTTACTTGCGAACTAGGGGTTCAGACGATTTATCACTCTCGTCTGGCGAGTGCTAACGCCAAGCCTAGGGCGAACTATTCCCCCGCTCAAATCCGGATTAAGGCATCCCTCCGGCTCGACCCCGCAAACCGACCTCGCTGGCGCGAGGCCAACGTTTGCTTTCCGGTCGAGCCTTGAGCGATCCCTTAGCTCCAGAGAGGGATGGAAGGACTTATGGCGGAGGCTGCTTCGATTCCAAGGGCAGAAGCGCTACGACCGGCATCGATAGCAAGAGAACCGAGGGCCGCAACCATGGCGCCGTTATCAGTACATAGCGCAGGTGGTGGGGTGCGAAGTTCGATCGAAGCTTTCGCGCATCGTTCGGCAGCGACTGCACGTAATCGTGAGTTAGCCGCGACTCCTCCTGCAATCACGAGTGAATCAATTCCTGTCTCTTTACATGCCTTAATGGATTTTTGGAGCAAGACATCAACGACTGCTTCTTGGAATGATGC
>RFXN01000028.1 GCA_009921625.1 Candidatus Fonsibacter lacus
TAGAACTTGGTGGCCATAGTTGGTATCTCTACGGTGCATCGAGCACACATGGACGTGAAGTGCGACCAAGTAATGCGCTCCAATGGGCGATGATGGAACGCGCCCTTAGTTCACAATCAGATGTATATGACTTGCGTGGTATTACCGCCACTCTTGATAAAGAGAACCCACATGCTGGTCTACTCCAATTTAAAGTGGGGGTCGGTGGTCGCGCAGTTGAAGTGATGGGTGAATGGGATTACTCCTTCAATCCCCTGCTCTATCTAGCCTTCCGTGCATATCTCAATCGGCGATGAGAGAATAATCAAATGAGCTCCTTGATATTGCACGTTGACGCAGAGCGCTGGCGCCATCACATCGCTCACTATGTCGCACGCCATCAAGGTGATTTAGTGCCAGTGATTAAGGGAAATGGTTATGGGTTTGGGATCCCAACTCTTGCTCGGGAATCTCAAGGATTTAGCGCTCAATGCATCGCCTGTTATAGCGCAGAAGAGGCGGCAATCATTCGCTCCCAATACGAAGGTGATGTCCTCTTATTATCACCGCAAGAGAGCATCGATGAGCCATGGGTTATTCACACCGTCTCACCACATAGTAAAGATTTCATTGCTAAGAAACCCGCCAGATTTGTTATTGAGATTCTCTCTCCAATAAAACGCCATGGCTTCACTACCAATGAAATTAAAGGCGCACTAAACGAGTATTCACAAACGGGAAAATGCGAAGGGCTCGCAATTCATCTTCCGATTAATCAGAAGAAAATGAAATCAGGAGTGGTGTCCTGGATTACCAATCAATTGCAGTCACTCACTGCAGAGAATATTAATCTTGCGGATTACTCTGCGACTATTTGGTTATCTCATATCTCGGCAGATGAACTTATTCAATTAAAGAAAGTTAGATCAGATATCCGTTGGCGCGTTCGAGTAGGAACGGATTTATGGCTTGGCGCTCGGACAAGTCTTACGGCAACCGCGTCAGTTATAGATCGACATGAGCTCTCATCTGGAGAGCGTGTTGGATATCGACAGAAAGCTCCCGGTAACGGTTGGTTAATCATTGCAGCTGGAGGCACATCTCAGGGAATCGGATTGGAAGTGCCTTCGATAGGTGTGAAGAATTTCATAAAGTCGCTTCTTCGATTATTTGGTTGGAGCCCCAGTCCTTACAGTTGGAGTGGCAAGACGCTCTCTTTTGTCGAGGCGCCACATATGCATAACTCGCTACTCTTTATGAAGTCCGGCACGCCACCCGAGGTGGGCGAAGAGATTGGTTTGAACGTCCGCTTCACGTCCACTACTTTTCATGAAGTGATTTTCGAGTAAATAAAACGCATAGCCTGCCAGTACTAGCAACGTAAAAATTCGTAAGAGTGTTATTGCTACATAAATATCAGGGCTTATTCCACCCGGCTCATCAAGGATTCCTAATATGTGGCGCCAGATTGATAGTTGATACAAAAGCTCTGAGAGTTGCCAGAGTACAAATAGCGAATAGAAAGCCTTTGTTTTTGGAAAGAATAAGAGCGTGATGACTGTTAGCCATAAAACATATTGTGGCGAATACACCTTATTGAGAGTAAAGAAAATCACGCCTGCTAGATAAATACTCCCCATCAACTGACTTCGATAACGAAAATACACCAGTACCAAAAGCGCCAGAACAAGAGGAGTCACAATCCAATTTAACTCGGAGATCCAACTACTTTTTAATGATATGACATACCAGAGTGAACCAAAATCTACGCCGCGTTGGTAATTAAAAATGTAGAACTTCGCCCAGCCACTGAAATCAATCAGCATGAATGGAAGATTAAAGAGGAATGTACTCACAGCGAAGCCACGAATGAATTGAGTTCTTTCGGTTCTACTGTGCCAAAGAGAAATTACAAGTGGAATCAGAAAAACTATCGGAAAAAATTTAAGAAATATGCTTGAGGAGATGAGCACACCAGATGATAAATAGCGTCGGGCTTGGAAGAAATAGAGCCCAGCAATCAAGGGCGTAATTGCCCAGATATCCCAATTGATAAATAGCGCGGAAATCACTGCAGGAGATAGCGCAAGTAGAAAGGCGCTCTTTCGTTCAATTTTAAAGATCAAGTAGATGAGGTAGCCATAGCAAAGTGAGAGCGCGATGAGGTTTAAGGTAAAAAATTGATGTAAGCCAGCTCCTCCATCTTTTGTCAGTAATGCAATTAACCAGATTCCAATACCAGTTAAAATGGGATATTCAAGCGAATTACTTCCTAGCCCGTAGGGCCAAACATCTTGAGCAAACCCTTTAATGTCATAAAGAGCAGTGATATCTGTATAGCAACCCAGTTGATATACCGCTGGTGAAATCCATCCAGAATCTGCGCAGCGAAAGAATTTAAAATAACTTAAAGTTAGAGAAATTCCAGTCAGAATGAAGACGCCCAGAGCAACTGAACGAATTCGCATTAATTACCGGATTTGTTCGATGAACTTGGTGATGCTGATGGAGTTGGTGATGGACTAGCGCTTGGCGGTGATTGACTTGGAGTTGGTGTTACCGGCGCTGGTTGAGCAGTATCTTCGAATCCTGGCGGCCTCGGAATAATGTTATAAATTGAACCATCGGCGAGCGCATCCTCGCCGATAAATACTGGATCTGGGAAATCTAAAACCGGTTCGCCTTTAAGAGCGCCTTTCATAAATTCAGTCCAGATACGCGCCGGGAAGGAGCCACCAGTTAGCGTAGTCATGCCACCAATTCCACGAAGTGACTTCGTTGCATCATCTCTATAAAAAGCTACTGATGCTGCAATTTGTGGCGTATAGCCATTCCACCATGCAGAGCTATTCTCTTGGCTGGTGCCAGTTTTTCCTGCTGCAGGTCGACCGAGTTTTAGCGCTGCGAAACCAGAACCAAACTTCACAACATTTTGTAGCGTGTAAGTGAGATCAGCCATTACTTCTTTCGAGAAAACTTCTTGCCCTTGAGGGTTAGCTTTATATAGCACGCCACCATTTCTATTTCCCACTTCAACTACTAAAAATGGTTTTGCATATACCCCTTGAGCTGCAAACGTCGCGTAAGCGTTCGCAACATCTAGAACATGAGGACTAGCAACTCCCAGAACCACTGAAGGAGTAGGAACCATCTCCACTTGATCTGGAATTCCTGCCCTTCGCGCCACGTCAATGACTTTCTCTGGACCAACAGCAATTCCTAGAGGCACATAAACAGTATTGACCGATTTTTCAGTTGCCTCCAACAAAGTTAAATTGTTAAATGATTTCTTACCGTAATTAGAGACAACGTAAGGCTTTCCTTTATCGTCAAAAGTTTGTGGCGATTTACCGCTCCATACGGTGTCAATAGAAATTCCCGCCTCTAAAGCAGCAGCTAGGGCAAATGGTTTAAAGCTAGAACCTGCTTGCGCAATTCCTTGAGTAGCATTATTTAACTGTCGTTCTACATAATCTGGCCCACCATACATCGCAAGAATTGCACCCGTTCCTGGGCGCACTGCTGCTAGACCAATATGTAAATCATCTGGCGCCTTTTTCGGCGCCTCTTTAGCTACTGCTAACACGGCAGCTTGTTGGGCTTTCCTATTTAGTGTTGTCCTTACTCGCAACCCACCAACCATTAACTTCTCATCAGAGAAACCAAGTTTGTTTAACTCTTTCTGGACTGCAGCAACAAGATATCCCTTTGGGCCAGCGAGGATTCCCGTGCTTGACCGAGGTTGCACCACTGGCATTTCGAGATTTTTTAATATTTCCTTATCGGCCCAACCCGCAGACACCATGCCTCGAAGGGTGTAGCGATACCGAGCTGCCAAGCGTTCGGCATTACCGTCACGTAATCCTGGATCGTAATAACCAGGTGATCGAAGAACTGATGCGAGCACTGCAGATTGTCGCAAAGTTAAATCGCGAACGCTTTTACCAAAATACATTTGTGATGCGGTTTCCACGCCGTAGGCGCCACGACCAAAATAGATCGTATTGAGATAGTTCTCAAGGATCTCATCCTTAGTCATCGTATTTTCTAACTTGATTGCAATGATTAATTCTTTAATTTTTCGTTTAATCGTCTGATCAGGCGTTAAGAATGCCGTTTTTGCATATTGTTGAGTGATTGTCGAACCACCCTGTACGCCTCCACCGCGAGCCATATTAAATAGCGCTCGAATAATGCCGGTTGGACTAATTGCATGTTCGCTATAGAAGTTACGGTTCTCAGCAGCAAGTACTGCATGGCGAAGATCTAGTGGTATCTTTCCCAAAGGAACGCTTGTCCGATTCTGCGCACCAATACGGGCAAACTCCGAACCATCGTCATAGGTAAGAATTGTCGCTTGGCTTGTGACATAAGAATTTGGATCAGGAATCTGCACCGTAAAATAAGAGAAAACCAGAAGTACCGAACCGGCAAAGAACCCAAGCCCACCGAGAAAAATAAGCCAGCGGAGAGCAAGGCGCTTTATCGAGACTTTTCGCCCTGAGCCCCGTGATGACTTTGCCATAAGAGAAGGTTACTAATTACTTGGCGAAATCCTCATCCTCAAGGGTTCGCACTTTTCGAGGCGGTTTTCGTAACCGGCCATCTCCAAGTAGGTACGAGGTATGTAGATGATTCCAACGACATCTCTGGCATATTTCAACGACATACACTCGAAATTCACCATGTTCATTCTCAAGTTCTTCTAACTCTTTATTAGACTTTAACCGACCTGAATACTGGCCTAATTCATCACCGAAGATGTAGTTGAGCTCGACCAATTTCTCTCGTCGGCAAAGTGGACAATTTCGATCGGTCTCTTCACCATGAAACTTTGCCGCTTTAAAGAGATAGGGATCGGCATCCGTGGGATCACTAATAGTGCCGTGGAAGGCGTTTTTCAAGAAATTAAAAATGGTGGCGCGCTTTTGGAGCGAATAATCAATTATCGAACGTTGCGACCACATGGGATAAGGGTAATCTCAAATTACGCTCTAGGCTTGGGCGCGTGGCACGGATTAGCTCTCCCGCAAGACCAGAGTGGTTGCCGAACTTTGGTCGCTTTTGGCGATTGATTGCTATCCGTTGGACAGGGCAAGCAACAGATGGTCTATACCAAAGCGCGCTCGCTGCATTCCTCCTCTTCTCCCCAGAGCGAGCAGCTAGCGCTCAAAGTGCGGCAGTAGCTTTTGCAGTAGTCCTACTTCCATACTCGCTTGTTGGCCCAGTTGTCGGCACAGTGCTTGATAAGTACTCACGGCGCCAAATTCTCTTATTTGCAAATTCACTTCGCTCCATAACACTCATCTTTGTTGCGTTTGTATTACTTCTTGGGAATACCGGGCTTCTGCTCACGATAACAGTTTTAATATCATTTGGCATCAATCGATTAATACTTGCAGGTCTGTCTGCTGCGACCCCAAAACTAGTTTCCGAAATAAATCTCATCGGGGCAAACGCTCTTAGCGTTACTGGTGGAACTATCGCGATTGTTTTAGGTGGTGGACTTGGCGTTGGTTTACGGAGAATTTTCAATGTAATCACAAGTACAGATCAAGCTGATGCGCTCTTAGTGGTTGTCGCCTCATTTGGATACTTGTTTGCCGCGCTACTTGCGTTGCGGATGGGGCGAGATGAACTTGGTCCAGAACCACATACCATCGCTCCTGCTTGGTATGAAGGCTTTAATGAAATGCGAGAAGGTTTTCGTTATTTATGGGCAAGACAAACGAGCTTTATCGCAATACTTGTCGTTGCTATTCAACGGGGTGGGTTAACCGCACTTACTCTGATGGCGCTGATTCTCGAACGAAATACCTTTAACGATGTGAAAAATCCTGATGCTGGTCTTGGTGGATTTGCACTAGCGCTAGTTCTTTCAGGAGTAGGAATTACCTTGGGAGCACTTATCACTCCGCCGATTACCCGAATAATTGATCGCTTTATCTGGAGTAGATCTGCGATGGCCGCGGCCGCTCTTATGCCAATTATTTTTGCATTAAAACAGAATGAATTAACTCTCATTCTGATGGGATTTTTCACCGGTATGGCAGGTCAAGCGGTGAAAGTAACAAATGATGCAATTGTGCAACAGCGTACTAGTGATAGTTATCGTGGTCGCGTCTTTGCGTTTTACGATGTAGTGGTCAATGGCGCAATAGTCTCGGGCGCCCTTCTCTGTTCGCTCTTTTTACCCCTAAGTGGCCTAAGTAGAGTTGTACCGCTGGGAATAGCGCTAACCTACCTAGGTGCTGCGGTGCTACTTATGAATAAGAGAGTATTCCGATAGGCTGGAGATATGAGAAAGCCTCTTAAGACTTTAATAATCGTTCTCATGGTAACTCTTTCCATTGGCACGCCTTCTTTTGCTGCATTGACTGAGAGCGATGCCAAATATGCACAAACTGCCAGTCAACTAACTCAAGAGTTCTCGACAGCTATCGGGGTGTGGGGAGATACTTACCAAGCTGCGCCAAACAAATTTGGATCTGCAGAATACAAAGCGTGGATGAAGAAAGCGGAAATTGCAGATATAAATCTCTATGCCCCTGCGATAAAAAAGAACGATGAAAAAATGGTAAAGAAAGCAAATGATGCTATTTTGAAGGCAACTACTCTTTTTTCAACGTGGGGTAGCGATTTTGCTAAGGATTCCCAGTTACTAGGTAAGTGAGAGTGGCTTAATTAGACCACTTGCTTCGAGCTCACTCCATACTGATTCTGGAATATCTGCATCGAAATCAGCAACATTTGCCCGGAGCTCATTTGCGCTACGTGAGCCCGTTAGGACTGTAGTTACTGCCGGATGGCGCAATGGGAATTGTATTGCAGCTGCAGTTAGTGAAACTCCTCGATCTGCGAGGAAAGCTTTAATTGCAATGGCGCGATCGAGTAACTCCTCACTCACAGGCGCATAGTTATACGACGCGCCTTTCACTGGATTAGCTAAGACGCCGGAATTATAGACGCCTCCGATAATCATCGAAACGTTTTTCTTCATAGCCAGTGGAAAGAGCTCCTCTTGCGCCTCTTGATCTAAAAGGGTGTAACGCCCAGCGATAAGCGCGCAATCTAAATCAGTCTCTTTCATCACCGTAACCGATGGTGCGCAGAGGTTTAGCCCCATACCTACCGCTTTAATAATTCCTTGGGATCGATAACTGTCGAGAACTGGATATGCCTCACTAATAGTCTGCTCTAGAAAATCTTCACAGTCATGAAGCAACACCATATCGATGTGATCCAAACCTAAGCGTTCGAGGCTCTCATTGATTGAGCGTTTAATGCCATCTGCGCTCCAGTCGTAAACCGACTCTTTTGTTGGATCTGCATCCTTAAAAAATTCTATGTCAGACTCTGTCGTTGGATTGAGAACTCGACCGACCTTCGTTGAAATAACAAAGTCTCTCTTCAATGCGCGGAGTGCGCGACCAAGTCGAACTTCAGAACGACCATAACCATAAAGCGGTGCGGTATCAAAGTAATTAATACCTAAATCAAATGCAGTCGCAATTAGATCATCGCTATCTTTCTCAGCAACTGATGTAAACATTCCACCGAGAGGTGCAGTTCCGAGTCCTAATCGTGTAATTTCAAGAGGAACTCTCTTTAGAGAGATTTTTTGATTATGGCGCGGCATGTCGGAATCGTATAGGATTTTTGCAATAAAGCGAAAGGGTCTCATGGCAACTATTACCGGTTTTCGGTTAGCAGATATTCGTTTCCCCACCTCTAGATCACTCGATGGATCTGATGCCATGAACAAAGATCCTGATTACTCTGCCGCTTACCTAATACTCGAAACTGACACAGGTATAGCAGGACATGGTTTCGCTTTCACATTAGGTCGAGGCACTGAACTCCAATGTGCAACTATCGAATTGCTCGCGCCAAAAGTTGTTGGACGTAAAGTTGCTGAACTCAAAAGAGCGCTCGGTGAAATCTCCCGTGAGCTTGTGAGTGATTCTCAAATCCGTTGGTTGGGTCCAGAAAAAGGTTTGACTCATATGGCTGTTGGCGCAGTGTTAACTGCGCTATGGGACATTGTTGCAAAACATGAGAGAAAACCTCTGTGGGAAGTTCTTTCAGATATGAGCCCAGAAGAGATTGTTGAACTCGTAGATTTTCGATATATCCGCGATGTCCTCTCGCCCGAAGAGGCTGTGGAAATTTTAAAACGAGCCGAACCAACTAAGGCTGAACGGAAAGCGAAGTTATTAAAAAATGGCATTCCGGCTTATACAACATCTCCAGGTTGGCTCGGATATAGCGACGAGAAAATGGTCCGCTTAGCAAAAGAAGCGGTCGCCGATGGCTTTACACTCATAAAATTAAAGTGTGGCGGTTCGATTGAAGATGATAAGCGGCGTTTGAAACTCGCTCGCGAAGCGGTTGGCCCGAATATTCGTCTTGCCATAGACGCTAATCAGGTATGGAGCGTTGACGAGGCAATATCGTGGCTAAACGAATTACAGGATAAGAGCGTGGATCTATATTGGATTGAAGAGCCAACTTCACCAGATGATGCGCTAGGTCATGCAACTATCGCTAAAGCCATTGCGCCGATTCGTGTAGCTACTGGTGAACATGTCCAGAACAGAATTATTTTCAAGCAAATGCTTCAGCTCGGAGCTTTCTCTTTCATGCAGATAGATTCCACTCGCGTTGCTGGACCAAATGAAAATATCGCGAACATTCTTATGGCCGCTAAATTTGGAATTCCAGTCTGCCCACATGCAGGCGGTGTTGGGCTCTGCGAATTAGTGCAGCACCTTTCCATGTTTGATTATGTTGCGGTCTCTGGAGAGAACGATGCCCGGGTTATTGAATTTGTTGATCACCTCCATGAACATTTTGTTACCCCAGTAAAAATTGAACGAGGTCGTTATCTTGCACCAGTTGCTCCAGGGGGTGGCGGCGAAATGTTCCCTGAATCAATTAAGAGATTTACTTTCCCTAACGGAGAGGAATGGCGATGAAAAAAGTAACTATTTCAACCAGAGCGAAGGCTCCAGATTGGGCGCTTCTTGAACGCGAAATCATCGCCAAACTCAATAAAGCCGCTCCAGAATTTGTAAAGAAGTACACAAATGTCGATGGCACTCTTAAATGGAAGAGTGAATTTGGAAGTATGGATGGTTCTGATGATCCATATGAAGCGTTCCACAACTTAGCGCTTCTTTATGCCATCGGTGGTAGCGAAGAAATCTATGAGCTCGCAAGAAAGATGTGGGAATCAATCACTCTGCAATGGACCGAATATGGCCAGATCTACCGTGAGTTCGATGGTTATTACGATTGGATGCACCACGGTGAGGGCTACTTATATTTCTACTTCCTTGGACTCACAAAGCCAGAGAGTCTTATGGACCGCCAACGAGCGCGACGTTTTGCGCGGATGTACATGGGTGAAGACCCACTTGCAGAAAATTACGATAAAGAGAAGAAGATAATTCGTTCACCTTTGACTGGAAGTCGTGGACCCCGCTTTGTCGTCACCGAAGAAGATTGGTATACACACCGAACTGTTCTTGATGACTATTTAGCTCCCTATGAAGATATTGAGGGCGTTGATTTTGCATCTATGAAATGTAACTGGTCTGATCCAGTGATTTACAAACGACTTATTGAGAAAATGAATCAACGCATGAATCGCGGCGATGTACCGCTAAATCTAAATGCAACCACCATGATTACCCACGCCTATATGTACTCCCATGATCCTGCTGAGAAAAATTGGGTGCTTGAATACATCAAAGTCTGGGCTGACCGTGCAAATGCAAATAATGGTTATATGCCAGATAACGTCGGGCTTAGTGGAGAAGTTGGTGAATATAACGATGGCAAGTGGTGGGGTGGGTACTATGGATGGCGCTGGCCACATGGTTTCTTCACCATTATGGAACCTACAACTAATGCAGTAATGAACGGCGTGCTACTCACCGGCGATTACTCCTACCTTGATATTGCACGGCAGCAATTCGACAAGAATTGGGAGCTTCGAAAGGAAGAAGGCCATCGGGTTCTAGTACCAAATCGCCATTTTGATAGCGGATGGGGCGATTACCGTGATGCATCTCCGCGCCATCTTATTTATCTCTGGACAACATCACTTGATGACCAAGATTTAAAGCGGATAGCAGCAATCCCACGTACTGAAGATTGGTCAAGAATAATTATTCCCGGGAAGCCAGGGCATAACACCCTCAGTTACAAACACTTTATTGCTAATACCCTCTCCTGGTTTGAATTTATTCAAGGGCGATTGCCTAACTTTCCAAAAGAGATTCTCGAGGCAAATTTAGAACTCATCGATATCCACTTACGTCGAATGCGCTCCATGATTGGAAACCAAGAGAATTGGGATAGTTATTCTCCAGAGACTACTGATGAGATTATCGATCTAGACCTCCTTAAAATTGGGTATCAAGTTCATGCTTGGCAATGGTTTAGCCCGGTCTATCTTGAAGGTTTGATGCAGCTTGCGACTGGTTCTCCCATGCATATCTCTCATGGTGGATTCCAGTTTGCGAATATCAGACCTTTTGATGGCGATAATCAGCGCAGCGGCCTACCAGAAGATGTGGCGCTTATGGTCGATAAAATTTCGAAGACGAACACCTCGGTTCATGTAGCAAACATCGGAATCGCTACCCGCGAACTTGTTCTCCAAGCAGGTGGATTTGGCGAACACCAATTCATTTCGGTAGAGATCGATGGCAAAGTGATCGAAATTAACGATAAGCACTTTGTGCTGTGGTTAGAGCCAGGTGTAGTTACCCACCTGAACTTCACCGTCAAGCGCTTTGTTAATGATCCGACTTATGAGACACCCTGGTCTAAACGAGAAGATTGGCACCCGCTCATCACCGGAAGACCCCTATCTAATTTCTAACTTTTCGTATTAGTAATTAGAACGTGGCAACTGTGTGCTTGTCGATGAAGTCCCAGTCGTACTCAATGCATAGCCCCTCACCCTTAGGAGCCATGACATAACCATCTTGGATATCAAGTTGGCTCTTCGTGCCAAATAAGAAGTCATCAAATGGGTAGAGCGTCTCGAAGAACTCGCAATTAGGAATTGCAAGTGATGGGTGCAACTGCACCTGCTCTAGGCCATGATAAATCGTGGTGTGCAATTCACATTGAACGCCAAATGCCTCAGCAACGTGCGCTGTCTTCATCACCGCGGTGATGCCACCTCGCCAAGAAACATCGGTACGTACGATGTCCACTATTCCCTCGGCTATGCAATGCGCAGTTGTGTAGTGAGCGCCGGCAATTACCTCAGTGCCACAGATAGGAATATCTAGTTTTTCACGTAATTTACGTAAACCATTGAGATTCACATCAAGGAGCGGTTCTTCTAACCATCGATATCCGAGTCGTTCTAATTCACGACCGGCCTTGAGAGCTGATTCGTAGCTATCCATAATTACTGGATCAGCCATCAAAGTGAAATCATCGCCAACAGCTTCACGTACTGCGCGATAGCAGGCAATATCGAGATCAAGCCCCCCTGGGGGATGGAGTTTGTATCCCTTGTATCCCTTTGCCTTTACCTCTAGCGCTTGTTTTGCGTAATCATCAGGGCCAGGTAAAAACATCGACGACACGTAAAGTGGCACTTTCTCTCGAGCAGCTCCAAGCAATTTGTATACCGGCTGATGTGCCATCTTGCCAACGATGTCCCAACACGCATTATCAAATGGCGCATAAGAATAAATTGGCACGTGGTTCCACCGGCGATCAAAGAATTCAAAATCTTTCATATTCTTTGCAGCATCATGCGGACTACGTCCAATAAAAAATGGTTTAACTTGTGACATCGTCGCCGCAGCTGCTTTTGCATCTTGTGCGCCAAATCCAAATGAAGTTCCTTTAACTCCATCGGAAGTTGTCAATGTGACTACTGTGAAGTCAGGACGAGATCCACCTGGAAGTGCCACTGCAGCGGCAGCATCGAGCGCTCCTAGATCATCTTTACCGCGACAGGCCCGAATCTCAATATCGGTAATTACTGCACTCATGCCAACTCCTCATTATTCAAGCTCTCTACTAAGTAGAGAGCGTTCGCTGCTGGATAGAAACGTTTGAGTGAACTCTCAATATGTTGATGCATTACCTTCTGTGCTAATTTAAAATTACCGCTTGTAATTGCTGATGAAATTTCTTCATGCTCTTGAATAGCAACTTGTCCTGATGCAGAGTTGTAATATTGCTTAAACAATTTATCCACGAGCACTGCGCGAGTTTCACCAACAATTAAACTTCTTTGACTGGCGATATAGAGTCGAAAAAGATTTAAGTGGCAATGGGTACGCTCAAATGATTCTGCTAAAACAGAGTTACCCGACATGCTTGCTATGAGCGAATGGAAGCGCGCATCGTGCTCTGTTAAAGCTTCTACCTGCTCGTCCCCGGAGATCTTTATCGCAATTTTTGCGCTTTGAATTTCGGCCTTCAAAGCTTTTTTTCCCGTCTCATCTATTTTTTTTGCCGCTTCAGCAGCTGCGAAAGGTTCAATTAAAAGACGGAATTTAAAGAGATTATCTAACTCCTGAATAGTTAATAGGTCGGTGGCACGGAAACCCTTTAGTGGTTCCTTAACAATCAGGCCATCAGATTCAAGTCTAGAGAGCGCTTCTCGCACTGGTGTTTGGGAAACTTCTAATTGCTTTGCTAGCGCGTCAATATTTACTTTAGCTCCCGGGAGAATTTCGTAGTTGAAAATCATCTTACGTATTAGTAGGTAGATATCGTCTGATAAAACAGAACGACGTGGGACTGTGACAGAACTATTTGCATTACTTAACATATTTCTCTAAACCTTTCGGAATGCCCGAGGTTTCCCACGCATC
>RFXN01000029.1 GCA_009921625.1 Candidatus Fonsibacter lacus
CCATCAACTGTGACTTTATTCCACTTCTTACCATCATAAAGAGCAAGGTACAGATCACCAGTGATGTTACTGGAATAAATCAGCGCAGGCTTTCCCCTAAATTGCCCCTGCGCGAGAAATTGGCCATCTGCGCTCTTGTCCAGTGTGCTGACCGCCCAGACGCTCTCAGGAACAATTATTGATGTCTTCACTTCTGGGCCGACAGTTGATGATCCATTTGGAATTACGCCAAAGTAATATGGAAGTCCCGGGTCTAATTTCTCTATCGTGAACGGGGACTTTATCGCAGTCAACACTTTGTTCGATGGATAAATTTTAATTGTGTAATTTAAAATATCCTGGCGGATGGCTTGCTCGGGAGTATCAAAAAAGAGCGTAACTGACTTATTCCCAGCTATGCCACGAAGATTTTGCACGCCACCGATTTGAGAATCAGGTGTTTTACCTCGCATATCTTCGAACATTGCAAGCGTTATCGGCCCTGGGTCATGAATGGCCTGCTGGACACTTATTGATGAGCTCATCAAACCATCGACTGCTGTCTTCGGATATAGAGCATCATCGAGATGGCTTACTGAAGATCCAGATTTGTATTCACTGGGAGTAAATAACTTGATTCGAGAGTTTTGGTTGGCAGCTTTCCCATTTTCTCCAATCCAAAAAAGGTCACTGGTAACATATGAGGCAAAGGTGCTGTCAGTACTTGGAATATCAGATAGCCGTCGATCTGATCCATTAGCAACAAAACCAGAGAAAATTGTTGGATTATTATTATTAAATGTTTTTAGTCGCTCGTTGTAGGTTTCCTGAGAGATGAATCCAAGTCCATGGCCAAGTTCATGCAGAACCGCAGTGACAAAGTCGTATTGTCTGGGTCCAGGTTTTGCATCTTGTCCAAAATACCAATTTACATAAAGTGAATTTGAATTGAATCGAGCAGTAATTTCAGGATTAATATCATCCAAATCTTTTTTATCAAGGTTGAGCGAGTTAGCAAGAGCAGCTGGGTACCAAAGCTTTTTCTCAGGCGCTCCAGGGAAATCTTGGAAGTAGCCACCACCACGAGCGCCACCTGGGCGCGCGCTTCCAAGAATTCCTGGTTCAAGGGGTGACCAATAAGCCTCCACATTAATTGGCACTGGCGAAGGAAATAGATATGACCAAATCTTCGTCGCGCGGGTAAACGCCTTTTTGGCATCTTCGGGCCATTGCTGTCGTGATTCTGAAATAAACGTCACATTGAATGTAGAGAGAACATCACGGCCACTTTCATCAAAGGTGATGGATGATGGCCCCTGACTTTGCGTCGATCCGACATATGTGACATCCCAATTACCGGGGATTGAGTGAGCGCTGAGGCTATGAGCTATGGAGATGAGTGGGGTAGGTGCTAGCCAACTCGATATGACTAATACGAGTGAAGCACCTAGGCTTTTTAACCTCACCGGATGAAAATACCAGCATCTGGATTAAATCACTCTAGAAGTGGGGAGGGCATCAATGGAGCGAAGTCGAGCGACTTTTGAAAGAGCAAATCGAGAATTTGCACATTCGGCGCCTGAACCTACTTTAGATGAATTACGTAGCGACCTTTCCCGCGCGATAGGAGATTTCGCTAATCAAAACTTTGCGGATAAATATGGACCACTTGTTGGCTCCGTAGCCGAAAATACGGCAGAGAAAATATTGCGAGAATTTGAGTCAAATGGTGTTAAGGCAAGAAAAGAAGCTGAGTTCGTAGCGAAAGAACTTGTAGATCGGATAATCCGTGGGCTCAGCAAGTAATCTAATAATTGTTTTAATAGCAGCGGTCGTGATAATTATTACGATGAGCAGACTGTGATTTTTTTAGTAAACTAGCGCTTTAGTTTCTGGTACAAGAATATCTGCAACGAAAGAACTTGCTCCAGAAATTTCTACTCCAGAAATTAATAATTCTTGAGTGATACCTCTGCGCTTTGCACATTGTGTGCAGACTTTGATTTTGCCAGATTCAAGAATTTGATCACGTAATTCTGAGAGAGCTGCTGCATGTTCAAGCCTGAATTCTTCTGCCTTGCCGGGTACGCCAAACCATGTGGCCTCTCCGGTGAGCCAGAGAATTACCTTAACTCCACTGGCAAGGGCAGTTGCAGCGACGGTAAAACCTTGAGAGCACCGCTCCGCAGATTCCTGACCAACAGTCACTTTAACCACGAGAGTATTTTCGGCCATAAAGAGAATCTACAGGAATTTTCCTCTTTAACCGCACGTTGCTGTATGTGAGTTGCGGGGAATTTCCATATGCTTTACCAATGATTCTGGATTTGGTGTTTGCTGGAGCGTTAATTCTCTTCTCATTCTTCATTTCACTATTCTTGATTGGCCGCTCAAGTCGAGCGCTCAAAAAGTTTCAGCAAGAAAAATCCGGAGATACTATGCGAAGGAAATTAATCTCCCGAAACCAAGTACGAAAGTTAGGGGAGTAAAAATGGCATTTTCCATCCCTGATGGACTCCACCAAGATTTGTATCCACTCGCTTGGTTAGTAGGAACTTGGCGTGGAAAGGGCCAGGGTGAGTATCCGAGCACCTCGCCATTTGCATTCGAACAGGAAGTGACCTTCAATCATGATGGTCGATCATTTCTCACATATTTTTCTCGATCATGGCTTGTTGAAGAGGGTAAAGACCAGTTAATTCCGGCAGCGCAGGAGACAGGTTTTTGGAGAGTAAAACCAAATAATGTTCTTGAGGTGATTCTTGCGCATAACACTGGAATTGCAGAGGGTTGGGTAGGTCGTTTTGATGTTGCCAAGATTCAACTTGTCATGGATCAGGGATATAGCGCGCCAACTGCGAAAGTAGTAACTGGTGGTACTCGACTTTATGGATTAGTAGAGGGAGAGCTCTTCTACGCCTATGACATGGAAGCAGAGGGACATCAATTGCAGGCACATATTTGGTCAACGATGGAGCGGGTAGTGGTGTGAGGGCGCCCGAACCACTGGCGGAGGTAATTCGAAATGGAATGGTCGAATCTGCCCATTACGGTCACTTATTAATTCTCAATTCAAAGGGCGAAGAGGCTTTTACACTTGGCGATAGCGCCGCGCCAATCTTTCCGCGATCCTCGATAAAACCGATTCAAGCTCGGGCGATGGTAAAACTTGGGCTATCAATTGAGCCACAACTTCTTGCATTGGTAATTGCAAGTCACTCCGGTTCGACCGAGCATATCGCTGGTGTTCGACAGTTACTGGGGCAATTTGGCTTAACTGAAAAAAATTTACAGTGTGCACTGGATCTACCACTCGGAGATTTTGAGCGGAAGTTATGGGGAGAAAAGTCTCCGACGCGAATCACAATGAATTGCAGCGGCAAGCATGCAGGAATGTTGGCAACATGTGTAATCAATAATTGGGATGTCTCAAATTATCTTGAGATGAGCCATCCACTTCAGATTGCAATCAAAGATGAGATTGAGGAAGCTGCTGGCGTAACTACTATTAATGACACTTTTGATGGCTGCGGTGCGCCGCTTTTTGCGATTCCACTTCAAGGTTTAGCTCGTTCAATAAGAAGTGTTGTTGAGAGTAATGATGTGCACTCTCTTGCAATAATCCGAGCGATGTCATCATTTCCTGAGATGGTTGCTGGCAATGGTCGACTCTCAGCGCTCTGGATGCGCACTGTGCCAGGGCTCATCATGAAAGAAGGGGCAGAGGGAGTGCATATCGCTGCGCTCCGCGGCAAGGGAGTGATTGCCTTCAAAGTGATAGATGGTTCAATGCGCGCTCACGAGGTTGTTACTCGCGCCGCTCTCAATCGAATCGGAATAATTGGTGATATACCTGCTACAACAGTCTTTGGTGGGCCTGCATCAAAGGTAGATATCCGCTCCAGTTTTTAAGAGCACAAGAGGCTAGTAGAATCTGGCCATGTCACTAACCAATCCGTTGGGATCTTTTTCAGACTTAGTCTTATTGGTAATCGGTCTTGCACAATTAGCGGGGTTGCTCTTTGGTCTAACACATGCAATTCGAGTTCGTGGCGATGCCTTTGCTGCAGCTGGCAAACAGAGCAAAGTTTTTTGGGTCTCACTCCTTGCTGTATCACTAGTACTTCGTCTGACTATTTCAAGTCCACTTGATCTATTTGGGGTAATTGCATCGATAGCTGCAATTGTTTATATCGTTGATGTTCGCGTGGCATTAAATGACATTCTTCGCGGACCTCGCTGGTAATTAGGAATTGATAGATATATGAGAGCTACTGGTCGCATCGCAACGCTAATGATGCATACCTCGCCGCTAGACCAAGCTGGAGTGCGAGATGCCGGTGGTATGAATATCTATGTTGTAGAGACTGCTAAGCGAATCGCTAAATCTGGAATTGCAGTAGATATATTTACTCGCGCTACATCGGCCGCGCTTCCGCCGATTGTTGAATTAGCTCCTGGCGTTGAAGTGCATCACATCACTGCAGGCCCATTCGAAGGACTAACAAAAGAAGATCTTCCATCACAGATGTGCACGATGGCATCTGAACTTTTGCGAGTGGAAGCCAATCATCCTCGTGGTTACTATGATTTAATCCACTCTCATTATTGGATTTCCGGACAAGTTGGTCTTTTAGCATCGCAACGATGGAATGTTCCGCTTGCGCACACCATGCATACGATGGCAAAAGTTAAGAACCGAGCGCTCGCTGATCACGACAAACCAGAGCCCGCTGCTCGTGCCATTGGCGAGGAGCAAATCGTTGCCGGCTCACAAGCGCTTATTGCAAATACCGATGCTGAGGCTGCAAATCTAGTCAGCCTTTATGATGCATGCCCTGACCGAGTACATGTAGTTGCGCCCGGCGTTGATTTGCTACATTTTTCACCTGGCGGCGGTCGCCGGGAAGCTCGAATTCAACTCGGGTTAAATAAAGATAGTTTGATACTTGCCTTTGTTGGTCGAGTCCAACCACATAAAGGTCCAGATGTGCTTATTGCAGCTGCTGGAGAGATGGTTAAACATGATCCGGTACTTAAAAGCCGCCTGGAGGTCCTAATTATTGGCGGCGTCTCTGGTGGAGATGGTGAAGAGATTAATCGCCTCCGAACATTGGCAAAATTCTTGGGCGTTAATGAACTCGTTAAATTTATTCCACCAGCTTCGCGCGAACACCTCCCGCATTGGTATCGTGCAGCAGATATCGTTTGCGTCCCTAGCCATAGCGAATCATTTGGTTTAGTTGCCCTCGAAGCTCAGGCATGTGGAACTCCTGTTGTCGCAGCTGCAGTTGGTGGATTGCGCACCGCAGTCGCTGATGGTTTCTCGGGTTCTCTAGTAGATGGCCATGAACCGCGCTCATGGGCCGCAGTCTTAACTCGATTACTTGATGAGCCGCAACGTCGAATCTCACTATCAATGGGCGCACTTGAACATGCTCGACGATTTGGTTGGGAAGCTACTGCGCGAGGAACGATTGATATTTATGATCAATTATTAGCCGAGCCAGGCTTAGCCGTTCGCTCGCTTGCATAGTGATTCACCCAATGAACGAACCACTACATATTCTTCAAGAAGCGCTTCACGGTTCAAAGATTTCATTTGAAGAATTAGACCCGAAAACTCTACTGATTACTGTTCCAGGTGAGAAAAAGTTATATACAAACGTTATATTTAAAGTCAGTGAAAAGACTCTTAGCGTTAATGCTTTCGTCATCCGTAAACCTGATCAAAATACTGAGAAAGTTTATGAATGGCTTCTTCGTCATAATGCCAATATGTATTTACTCTCCTACGCGACAAATGAGTTAGGTGATATCTACTTAGTTGGCCGCCTACCGCTTGAAATGGTTAACCACGAAGAGATTGATCGAATACTTGGCGCGATACATGAATATTGTGATTCCTCTTTCAATATTCTCTTAGAGTTAGGTTTTGCCGATGCAATTCGACGCGAGTGGGCTTGGCGAATCTCTCGCGGGGAGTCAGTTGCAAATTTAGAAGCTTTTAAACATCTTCAGAGTTGATGTTTGCTCCTCTCCAGGGCAGGATTACCAATATGAGCTACACCCTAATTCTCCTGCGCCATGGTGAGAGCCAATGGAATGAAAAAAATTTGTTCACTGGCTGGGTTGATGTGTCACTAAGCGCGAAAGGTGAAAAGGAAGCCAAGCGAGCAGGCGAGCTCTTTCGTGAGAAAAAATTATTCCCTGAAATTCTCCACACATCGCTACTTAAGAGAGCAATAAACACCGCCGAAATAGCGCTTAATGAATGTGAACGGCATTGGATTCCGGTACGTCGATCCTGGAGATTAAATGAACGCCACTATGGCGCGCTACAAGGAAAGAACAAGGCAGAGACGCTAGCGAAGTATGGCGAAGAGCAATTCCAATTGTGGCGACGCTCGTTCGATGTTCCGCCTCCACCTATAGAAGATTCCAATGAGTATTCACAGGCTAATGACTTGAGGTATAAAGAATTAGGCAGCGCTCTTCCCAAGACTGAATGCTTACTTGATGTAATCAACCGAATAATTCCTTACTGGAATGATTCAATCATTCCAGATTTACAAAGTGGAAAGAATGTTCTCGTAACAGCGCATGGCAATTCGCTTCGTGCTTTAGTAAAACATCTTGACGGCATAAGCGATAGAGAGATTGCAGCCTTAAATATTCCTACGGGTATTCCATTGTTGTACGAATTAGATAAAGATTTCCGTCCTATTAGATCAGGTGGTGAATATCTGGATTTAGAGGCTGCTCGAATTGCAATTGAAGCGGTAGCTAATCAAGGAAAGAAGTAATTACCTCTGATCTGAGTAGTACTCTCCCTCGACCAAGAAATAGATTCTTCGGGCAATTGATACTGCATGGTCGGCAAACCTTTCGTAGTAGCGACCAACCAAAGTCATATCAATTGCGGTTTCAATTCCATGTGACCAAGTATCATCCAAGAGAGTGGCTAGGAGTTTTCGATGGAGAATATCCATTTCATCATCATCTTTTTCCAAGACTTTTGCAGCGCTTGCATCTCGGGATGAGATTAGGTCAATCGCTTTCCCCACAATTTTGCTCGCTACTCGACTCATCTCTTGTATGGTAAGTAAAAGTTCCGATGGAACTGCCGATGCTGGAAATCTCATGCGAGCAAGTTTCGCAATGTGGTGAGCTAGGTCGCCCATGCGTTCCAAGTCAGCGCTCATTCGGAGCGAAGTGACTAGCGCACGTAGGTCATTTGCCACCGGAGACTGTCTGGCCATTAAATCTATAGTTTTCGCATCCAGCGCATGTTGCGCATCGTCTATCTTGTCGTCATCTGCGATTACTTTTTCGGCAAGAGGTAGATCGGCGGTTAAGAGCGCGTGCGTAGCAGCTTCGAGCGCTTGCTCGGTTTGCCTCCCTAGTGAGATTAGCGCTTGATTAATCTCATCTAGCTCTCTATGAAACGATTCGCGCACGCTAGAAGCATACTTTGCTTAGCGGGGTTGGAAAAAGGGCTCAATGAACAAAAGTTGAACAAACCCTTAACATTATAAAAAGCCTCAAAGAATCTAGTACTAATTGTTCGCAAAGGCTCGCAACTTCTAGGATTAAGGGTATGGGGCGCTCCTGGTTTACGGCGAAGCGGCAGGATCCAACTGCCGCTACCCAATCCGGGGTGGCTTCATCTGAGTTACTCGCTGTTCTCGAGAATCTCGACTCAATTTCGATTCTCTTTTCGGGCGCAGAGGGAATAATTCATTCAACGAGTGAAGCTACTCAAATAGGAATTCTTCGCAATGGGCGTGTAGTCAGCGAAGAGCTTCTTGCTCTAATTCGGGTTGTGCGACGCACCGGTCAGTTCCAAGAAGGGCACATTGAACTTCCAACCACTGGTTTGTCAGAAAAAGTTTCCAACCTGCGAGTTAGAGTCGTCCCGCTAAATGACTCTGGGATGATTTTAGTTCTGATAGACGATGTGAGCGAAGCTCAACGCGTCGATGCAGTTCGCAGAGACTTCGTAGCAAATATTTCCCATGAACTCAAAACACCAATCGGTGCTCTCTCTCTTTTGAGCGAAGCGGTTGCAGCATCTAATGATGAGCCTGAAATGGTGCGTCACTTCGCCGGAAAAATGTCTGTAACTGCCAAACGACTTACAGAATTGGTGCAACAAATTATTACTTTGTCTAAGTTACAAGATAATAATCCACTTAGAGAATTCGAAATAGTAGATGTCGGTGATTTGGTAAATGATGCAATCGCGCAATCGCAAACAAGTGCTGAATCTCGACAAATAATTTTAACTTCTGAAATTTCAAGCGATTTAAAGTTATCCGGTGATAGAGAGCAACTTGTAATGGCTTTCCATAACCTGATTGAAAATGCTATTAACTACAGTCCCGAGAAAACTAAAGTGAATATTTTGGTAGATTCAGATACCACTTCAATTTTCGTTATTGTTAAGGATCAGGGAATAGGCATTCCGGAGAGCGATTTAGAGCGCATTTTTGAGAGATTCTATCGTGTGGATCCGGCACGATCTCGGGAAACTGGTGGCACCGGATTAGGTCTGTCAATCGTGAAGCATGTTGCATCTATTCATGGCGGAGAGGTAAACGTGTGGAGTAAGCCTGGCGAGGGAAGCAGTTTCACCATGAAATTTCCGCAAATCCTAATTTCTCAAATAGAACAAGGGGCAGAGCAATGACAAAAATTCTGGTAGTTGAAGATGAAGATTCGTTTTCTGACGCGCTCTCATTTTTACTTGGGAAAGAGGGGTTTGAAGTGAATGTCGCTGAAGATGGAGTAAAAGCGTTGCAACTCTTCGAAAGAGAAGGAGCAGATCTCGTCCTTCTCGATTTGATGCTGCCGGGATTGAGTGGAACTGAAGTGTGTCGTCAGTTACGAATGAAGAGTTCGGTGCCAATTATCATGTTAACCGCGAAAGATACGGAAGTAGATAAAGTGGTCGGGTTGGAGTTAGGCGCTGATGATTATGTAACCAAGCCATATTCATCTAGGGAGCTCATCGCAAGAATTCGTGCTGTGCTTAGACGGCAGCAAGAACCAGAGCAACCTTCAGATTTGCTCACCCTCGGTCCAGTTCGCATGGATATCGAACGTCACATTGTCACGGTAAATAATGCGCAGGTCGCCTTGCCACTTAAAGAGTTTGAACTCCTTGAATTTCTGATGCGCAATTCAGGGAGGGTGCTTACTCGTACCCAGTTGATTGATCGCGTCTGGGGAAATGATTATGTGGGCGATACTAAAACTCTCGACGTACATATAAAGAGGTTACGTTCCAAAATAGAGAAAGATCCTGCAAATCCAGAATTCATTCTCACGGTGCGCGGGCTAGGGTACAAATTTTCTAGCTAGTTCAGGTTAGTTCAAGTTAGTTGAGAAGCGTTGCCCCAACATTTGCGAATTCCCCACTGCGATCACGAACAAGAACTTCAAGGCTCTCCGAACCTGATTGATTAAAGGAGACTTGCATGGTGACATGTCTGCCAGGTTTTACATTTAAACCTGGAATAACGACGAGCGCATTTGCGCTATCTCCAGCAAAAATAATTGGTTGATTAGGTGTAATAACTGGCGCTGTGGGAGTCACGAGCGCTGGAATGCCATTAACGGAAATTGAAGTGAGTTGTTCTGTAGTTGCGCCATTATTAACAAACGTGCCTACAAGAACCGCGCTGCCATCGCTCTGGGCCACCAGCAGAATGTGAAGAAGTTTTATCTCACCTACAGTTTTCTCAACGCCATCTGTTACTTGCTTGATCAATCGCGTCTGAGCATTTGGACCAGCGCCGCAACCAGTGATTAAAAGCAATGAGGTCATGAGAACTGTAAGACGTGTACCGAACCTTCTTGGCATGGCGTGATTCTCCTTGGGAAAAGTGAAAAAAGCGAATTTGTCAACTGGAATTCTTATGTAGTTCTGGGGAAAATATACCGACAATCAGCCGATTTTTTCGGTAAAGTCGGCGAAACAGTCGTTTACCCCCACCATGGTGCCGCGCTTATTGAAGCAATTGAAACTCGCATCATTAAGGGTGAGGAGAAAACCTACCTCGTGCTTAAGGTCACCCAAGGAGATCTAACAGTGCGAGTGCCGGCAGAGAATGTTGATTTAGTTGGCGTCCGCGATGTCGTTGATAGCGCAGGACTTGATCGAGTCTTTGGCGTCTTGCGTCAGCCATATACCGAGGAGCCAACAAATTGGAGCCGTCGCTATAAAGCGAATCTTGAAAAGCTTGCATCTGGCGATGTCATCAAAGTTGCTGAGGTGGTTCGTGATCTATACCGTCGCGATCTTGACCGTGGTCTCTCAGCTGGTGAGAAGCGTATGCTGGCAAAGGCTCGACAGATATTAATTAGCGAACTTGCGCTCGCCGAGAAGACTGATGAAGTAAAGGCAGAAGGCATTCTCGACGAGGTGCTCGCCTCATAGTTGGCTCATCACATGAGTCACTCACAGACCGCAACAATAATTCCTGCAGCAGGTAGCGGGGAGAGACTTGGTATCGGTATTCCTAAAGCCCTCGTGGAAATCGATGGGATAACCCTCATCGAACGAGCGGTGGCAAATCTTGCTCCCATGTCAGAAACGATAGTTATCGCTGCCCCTATTGGATTCGAAGAGAGCTTTCAATCGATATTTCGTGGAACCTCACACTTTTCTCAAATGCATATCGTTGCTGGTGGTGCAACGAGAAGTCAGAGCGTTGCTAATGCGCTTGCAGCCCTACCTAAGAGAATTAAATATGTATTGATTCATGATGCTGCTCGTGCCTTTGCGCCACTGGCTCTCGCAGAAAATGTAGTAAGTCAACTTCTTGCAGGTGACCAAGCGGTAATTCCAGCCCTTGATGTCGTCGACACCATCAAGGTCGTAGATAATCAGGGTTACGTACTTAGTACTCCAGAGCGCGATTCGTTACGTGCCGTGCAAACTCCACAAGGTTTTACTCTTGACACGATTCTTGCTGCGCATTCATTAGGCGATGATGCAACAGATGATGCTGCCCTGGTCTCAAAACTTGGTATTCCAGTTAAAGTAATTGCCGGAGATATTCGCGCCCGAAAAATCACAACGCTCGATGATCTTGCATGGGCCCGAGAGTTGGCAGGTCAGCGATGACGCATCTAACGGGAATTGGTTTCGACGCCCATAAATTTTCTACCACCAAGCCGATGCACCTTGCTGGATTAACTTGGGCAGATGAGTATGGAATTGAAGGGCACTCTGATGGCGATGTTGCAGCACATGCAATCTGCGATGCGCTCTTATCAGCTGCGCACTTGGGCGATTTAGGCTCAATCTTTGGCACTTCAGATCCGAAGTGGGCAGGGGCTAGCGGAGCTAGGCTTCTTAGCGAGGTCTTCACCCGGCTTGCTGTCGCTGGCTACAGAATTGAAAATGTTGCTGTGCAAGTTATTGGTAACCAACCAAAAATCTCACCTCGCCGTGAAGAGGGCGAGAAGGCGCTATCGAAAGCTCTAGGTGGTGCTCAAGTTTCGCTAAGTGCCACAACTACTGATGGTTTAGGTTTCACCGGCGCGGGAGAAGGCATTGCTGCGATTGCCACTGCCTTGATTGTGAAGCAGATATGAGTCTTAATCTTTATAACACTCTTACTCGAGAAGTCACTCCGTTTACTCCTATAGAGCCAGGGAAAGTTGGCATCTATCTCTGCGGAGCGACAGTGCAAGCTCCACCTCATATCGGTCATATTAGAAGTGGTATCAATTTTGATATTTTGCGCCGCTGGTTGATAGCAAGTGATTACGAAGTAACTTTCATTAGAAATGTCACCGATATCGATGACAAAATTCTCCATAACGCTATAATGCGTACGCTGAACTGAATGTGTTACCCCCAACTTATGAACCGCGTGCTACCGGTCACATCATGCAAATGATTCAATTAATCTCTCGATTGATTGAACGCGGCAAGGCATATCCAGTTTCAAATGGCGATGTATATCTTGATGTCCGCTCCCTTGATACATACCTCACGCTCTCTGGACAGAAAATTGACGATCTTCAATCCAGCCCTGATGGTGATGAAGCAACGCATCCACTGAAGAAGAATCCTCAAGACTTTGCGTTATGGAAGAGCGCCAAGCCGGGAGAGCCTTCATGGCCGACACCATGGGGAAATGGTCGTCCTGGTTGGCATATCGAATGTTCAGCGATGGCACAGGCTTATCTCGGAGAGATATTCGATATTCATGCTGGCGGCTTAGACTTAATCTTCCCGCACCATGAAAATGAGATCGCCCAATCAAATGGCGCAGGGTATCCATTCGCACAACGCTGGTTACATAACGCGTGGGTAACCACTGCTGGTGAGAAGATGAGCAAGTCTCTCGGAAACGCTCTTCGCGTTTATGAATTATTAAAACGAGTTCGTGGCATTGAACTTCGTTGGTACTTAGGAAGCGCGCACTATCGCTCAATGTTGGAATATTCACCAGATGCGCTTGATGAGTCAGCGGTCAATTTTCGAAGGATTGAGAGCTTCCTTAAGCGTTCAGTA
>RFXN01000030.1 GCA_009921625.1 Candidatus Fonsibacter lacus
TGTTCGAAATGCGCCAGGTCTTTATCCTTCAGGTGGACATATTCAGGGTCTTGTCGAATCAACAGGCCGTGAACGGGTACGCCGGGCAAGTATTGGCGTCGGAATGCTCAAACGATATGGGCTTGCTTAAATAACATTAAGCGTAAATCGCGTTAAGAGATTTATTTAGGTACGCGGAGATTGAGCATGCCTCCGTCAACAGAAATTTCCGTTGCGGTTGTTGATCCTTGGTGCGGACTTGCTAAGTATGCAATGGAGCTTGCAACTTCTTCAGCAGAAACTAGACGACCCCAAGGTTGACGAGCTTCAAGTCTGGTTCGCTCTGCGGCGGGGTCATCAGCTTGGCTAAGTAAGCGTTGCACCCATGGGGTATCTGCAGTGCCCGGATTAACGCAGTTAACGCGAATTCGATCTTTAATGAGATCGCAAGCCATCGAAAAAGTTAACGTCCGCACCGCACCTTTCGATGCTGCATAGATTGCTCGATTGGGAATTCCCGCTACCGCAGCGATTGAACAGGTGTTAACAATCGCCGGGACTTTCGATTTACGAAGGAGTGGCAGCGCCGCTTTTGAGACGGCCGAAGACATTGATATTGAAAACTTTGTGCCAATTCTCTTCGCTCTCACTTTCAACAGTTCCCGTTGAACCGATGGCAGCGTTATTAATCAGAACATCAACAACGGGACTCTTCGCTTGGACCTGCTCAAAAGCCTTTGTAACCGATTCAACAGAGCTGACATCGCAGTGAATCCAATGCGCGAAAGTTGCAAGCTCACCTTCGTTGAGATCAAGCCCAATAATGGAGGCGCCGCGAGCATGGAGTAGGCGTGCGGTAGCTAAGCCAATTCCTGAGGCCGCCCCGGTAATAACTGCCGTTAGGCCAGCAAAATCCTTTGCCATCTCGTTTCCCGTACTGCGCTCGCTCATCTGCCTAATCTAATCGGTTCCAGGGGGGTAAGGAAAAGTATCGGCAGCACCGAACGCCTCATCGGGCTCCTCAAAAGAAGGTCCGTTCAGGGCGAAAATTCGGTACTGAGCACCCCCATGGGTCGGTAGATTTCGGGTATGGCATCTCAAGCAAATGCGCTGATTTATCCATTCACCTTTGGGGATCGAACTCAATCAGACCTGCTAGGCGGTAAAGGAGCAAACCTTGCCGAGATGGTTCGCATGGGGCTGCCGGTTCCTCCTGGCTTCACCATTACCACCGAAGCATGTCGTGAATATTTGGCAACAGAGAAAATGTCTTCACCGCTCTTGGCTGAGGTTGAGCAAGCGCTCGCCGATCTCGAGAAATCTCTCGGAAAGAAATTTGGCGATCCCAAGAATCCACTTTTAGTTTCCGTTCGCTCTGGAGCAAAATTTTCGATGCCCGGAATGATGGAGACCGTTCTAAATGTTGGTATGACTCCAGAAGTTGCTGAAGGAATTGCGCAGGCAAGCGGTAATCCACGCTTTGCTTGGGATTCTTATCGACGTTTTGTGGACATGTTTGGTCGAATTCCTCAAAGGCGTTCCCCACCGATCCACGGGAACATCTCCTAAGTTCTATCGAGGCGGTTTTCCGTTCGTGGAACTCTGAGCGCGCCCGGCTCTATCGACGACGCGAACGTATCCCGTCAAATCTTGGCACTGCTGTAAATATTCAATCGATGGTCTTTGGAAACCTCGATGATCTCTCTGGAACAGGTGTTGCCTTTACTCGTGACCCTGCAACTGGTGAACATGGAAGTTATGGCGATTATCTTGAGCGCGCACAGGGTGAAGATGTAGTTGCTGGTATTCGTAACACCATGTCTTTACAAGAGATGAGAGCGAAATACCCAGAGGTCTCTGGTGAATTAGAGCGCGTGATGGAGCTCCTGGAGACTCATTACCGCGATCTCTGCGATATTGAATTTACCGTTGAACGTGGAAAGTTATGGATCCTCCAAACTCGCGTTGGAAAGCGAACTGCAGAAGCAGCTTTTCGCATCGCTTGCCATATGGTCGATGAAGGTAAGATTTCAATGGATGAGGGGCTCTCCCGAACATCGGGTGATCAATTGGTCTCCTTGATGTTCCCACAATTTGATTTATCTGGATCGGTCAAAGAGATTGCCCGCGGTATTCCAGCCTCACCAGGAGCGGCAGTGGGCGAAGTGGTCTTTGACTCCAAGCGCGCATTTGATTTAGCACGCTCGGGAAAGAAAGTCATTCTCGTTCGTCGCGAAACAAGTCCAGATGATTTGGTAGGTATGGTCGCAGCCGAAGGCATTCTTACCAGCCGTGGTGGCAAAACTTCCCATGCAGCAGTGGTTGCACGTGGCATGGGTAAGACTGCAGTCTGCGGAACTGAGAGTATTTCGGTGGATGAGCGTGCTCATCTATTTACCGTTGGCGGATTAACTATCTATGAAGGTGAAACTATTTCCATTGATGGGTCTACTGGCGCGGTCTATGCCGGCGTTGTTCCCGTTGTTGCATCGCCTGTGACCGCATACCTTGAAGGAAGACTGGCAGCAGAATCTAGTCACGCGACTCCAGTAGTAAAGGCAGTAGATCGCATTTTGCAATATGCCGATCAGAAGCGAACTCTACGAGTCCGTGCCAATGCAGATACTCCAGAAGATGCAGTTCGTGCCCGAATACTTGGCGCAGAGGGCGTTGGCCTCTGCCGCACCGAACATATGTTCTTGGGTGAACGTCGCTTATTTGTTGAGCGCTTAGTTCTTGCCGAGAACGAGGAGGTCCAGCGCGGCGTTATTGCTGAGATGGAACCGCTCCAACGCGGAGATTTTGTCGGAATTATGATGGCGATGTCTGGTTTGCCGGTAACAATTCGCTTACTTGATCCACCACTACATGAGTTCTTGCCAGATCTTGCAGAAATGACTGGTGAAATGTCGAGAGTCGAGGCTCTTGGCACCGAAGTCTCACCACGCGAGCAAGCAATTTTTGCTGCAGTAAAACGTCTTCACGAATCAAATCCAATGTTGGGCTTACGTGGCGTTCGCCTTGGCATCTTGATTCCTGAGCTATTTAAGATGCAAGTTCGCGCGTTAGTACACGCAGCAATTGAGGTTCGACGACTTGGACATGATCCAAAACCAGAGATCATGATTCCACTTGTTTCTACTCAGCGAGAGTTGCTCCACTTACGCGAAACCCTTGAAGAGGAAATTGCACATACGCTCTCTAGCACGGGCCAGAAATTAGATATTCCCATTGGCACCATGATTGAAACGCCTCGAGCAGCAATTACTGCTAAGCGCGTTGCCGATTATGCAGATTTCTTCTCGTTCGGAACAAACGACCTCACCCAATTAACATGGGCCTTTAGCCGAGATGATGTGGAGTCAACCTTCTTGCCGCGATATCTTGATTTGGAGCTGCTGCCATTTAACCCCTTTGAATCACTTGATCAAGATGGGGTTGGCCTCTTTGTGAAGATGGCATCTGAGGCTGCTCGCTCGCTTCGTTCTGACTTCAAGTTAGGAGTCTGTGGCGAACATGGTGGCGATCCACGCAGTATTCACTTCTTCCACTCCGTTGGACTAGATTACGTTTCTTGTTCGCCCTTCCGCGTTCCAGTAGCTCGATTGGAATCTGGGCGGGCAACTATCGTCAAAAGCTCAACTTCAAATACCGCCTAAATTCATTACTTAGTAAATATAGGGAGTTCAACGCTATGCAACTTGCAGTCATTGAAACTGCCGAGAACCCCTTTGCTTTAACTAAGTATGTGGATGGCAAATACTTTGCCATCAAAGAGCTACCTACCCTCACCGCAGCGTTAAAAATTCCGCTCGCACAACTCCGTGAAATTCTTGATCGCCCAAATGGGCCTGAAGTGCATGGTAGAGAGCTACCACCGCTTGCACCTGAGAGTGAGGTGTGGGGAGCAGGCGTTACCTATCTTCGCTCCCGTGATGCCCGCAAAGAAGAGAGTGGCACCCCTGATGTCTATCAAAAAGTCTATGAAGCAGATCGTCCCGAGCTATTTTTCAAAGCAAATTTCCGTCGAACTGTTGGCAACGGCGATGTAGTTGGCAAACGCGCTGATTGCACCTCAACTGTTCCAGAGCCAGAAGTTGCAATTGTCATTAACGCGCACGAAGAGATAGTTGGGTTCACTATTTGTAACGATGTCACTGCTCGCGCCCGAACACTCAAAGATGACGATTGCGGCACGAATTACCCGTGGTGGCAAAGTAGTGTGGAGCGCAGATACTGCCTTAAGTTCATTAAATAAATCTCTCGAGCATTTAGTGGGATACCTCTTCCGTTGTCAGACTTTTCCTGATGGTGTTCTGCTCTCCACCGGCACTGGAATAATTCCGCCACTAGATTTCATCATGGAAGAGGGCGATATTGTGAGGATTGATGTGGCTGGCGTTGGCACTCTTGAAAATGAAGTTATTGAAATCCCATTGGATATCAATAAGAAAATGCAGAAAGCCTTATCGCTATGAAGCATGTGGTGTGGGCGCAGTGGGATGACCTTGTCGTACCAGAGGATTTCACATTACGTTCTCCGGCAAATACCGATCTCGCAACGGCAAGCGCGGATGAGTTGAGCGATATCACCTTCTATGTTCCTAGCTACATGGGTGGGCGCGGAGCGCTCGAGTTCTCTAAGAAGATGGCAAATCTCAAAGTTCTGCAGATGCCAAATGCAGGATATGAAGATGCCATCGAATTCACTCGACCAGGAATGACGCTCTGCAATGGACGAGGTATTCACGATGCATCAACTGCTGAACTTGCCGTGGGGCTGGCAATCGCTTCGCTGCGCGGCTTCCCAGAATTTGTACGGCACCAAGATAAGGGGCAGTGGAACCATAAGCGCCACCAATCAATAAATGACAAAAAGGTAGCGATTATTGGTTACGGCTCTATTGGTAAAACTGTTGCTCGTAATCTCTCTGGCTTTGATGTGACTGTGGTGCCTTTTTCGCGCTCTGGCAGCGATGGCGCGTTGAAAATCGCCGATTTGGATAAGCACTTACCAACTTTTGATGTGGTGATTTTGATTTTGCCACTAAATGATGAGTCACGAAAAATGTTTAATAAAGAGCGGCTTGCACTGTTGAAAGATGGAGCGCTGCTAGTTAATGTCGCTCGAGGTGGAATTGTTGATACCGATGCGCTCGTTGCGGAATTACGCTCTGGTCGCATTACTGCTGCCCTTGACGTTACCGATCCAGAGCCACTCCCAGAGGGCCATCCGCTATGGAGCGCACCCGGAGTTCTTATTGCACCACACGTAGGAGGAAATACCTCAGCATTCGAGCCAAGAGCGCGACGATTAGTCGAGTCGCAACTCTCCCGCTTAGCCCAAGGCAAGGCCCTTGATAATGTAATTATCGCTGGAGAAGTCAGTTAATTTTCTATTTGTGCGCGATGACTTTGTTTGTGAATTGGCCAATACCGTCAATACCAGTGACAATAGTTTGTCCAGCGCGAAGATATTTCTCTGGCTTGAAGCCCATACCAACTCCCTCAGGAGTTCCAGTGTTGATGATGTCGCCTGCTTGCAGCTCCATGAATTGACTGATGTACCAAACAATGTGATTAATTCCGAAAATCAAATCGCTCGTTGAAGAGTCTTGGCGCTTCTCACCATCAACAGTGCACCAGAGGCGCACATTATGTGGATCAAAGGAATCTGAGGTAACAACTACAGGACCAAATGGGTTAAAGGTTGGAAAAGATTTTCCTTTTGTCCATTGACCAGCGCGTTCAATCTGCCAGTGGCGTTCGCTGACATCTTGGCTGATGGTGTAACCGGCGATGTATTCAGGGGACTTATCTACTGAAGAGATGTACGATGCTTTCTTACCAATAACAATTGCGATCTCCACTTCGTAATCGCTCTTCTGGCTATTGGGCGGGATGATGATGTCATCGTTTGGTCCAATGGCAGTATCTGGAGCCTTGGTGAAGACGACGGGCTCTGGTGGCGGGGTCATACCTGATTCAGCAGCGTGCTTGGCGTAATTCAGGCCAACACAGATGATGTTTGTTGGCCGGGCCAATGGCGAGCCGATTCGGTGCTCCGAAACTTTGAACTTAGGTAGTGCGGAGAGGTCTGCCGCCGCGACCTTTGCGATAGCGCCATTCTCAATCTCGCTTCGATTCCAGTCTGAGATCAAATGGTCTACGAAAACTGCCTCGCTCTCAGAGACCATTACAGCGGGTTTTTCCTGGCCTTTAGCGCCGAGACGGGCAAACTTCATCGCGAACTCCCTTGTCGAAAAAATGGCTTACTTTTCGTAAAGTATTGGATTTTCAGAATATCAGGATTTTCTTGGCACGTGGAATCTTATGGGTTTTACCCATCCTCCGATAGGTTTGGAGGCGAGAAAAGGGCGAGAGAAAAGGGAGAGAGAAATGCCAGCACATCATCGAACCCAACCCACTGGTGCACGTAGCCGTGAATGGTTCGGCGCCGAGGGAAAGAATGGTTTTATCCATCGTTCGTGGATGCGCAACCAAGGGTTTGCTCCCGATGTCATGGATGGCCGTCCGGTCATTGGCATTGGCACCACCTGGTCTGAATTCACTCCATGTAATGCGCACCTTCGTCGCGTCGCCGAATCGGTAAAGCGCGGCGTGTGGGAGATGGGTGGTTTCCCACTCGAGTTCGCTGCAATGTCTCTTGGCGAAGTAACGATGCGACCAACAACGATGTTGTATCGAAATCTTCTCGCTCTCGAAACCGAAGAGCTCATTCGCGCAAATCCTATGGATGGAGTAGTTCTCCTCTCTGGGTGCGATAAAACCACTCCAGGAATGTTGATGGGCGCGGCAAGCGTTGATATCCCAACGTTGATGATGACCGGTGGTCCAATGCTTAATGGCAAATTCCGCGGTAAAGATATTGGATCTGGAACAGATGTTTGGAAGTTTGCTGAAGAGGTTCGCGCTGGCACGATGAGTGAAGAAGAATTTACTGAGGCTGAAACCTGTATGTCGCGCAGCGCCGGTCACTGTATGACTATGGGAACTGCTTCAACGATGGCATCAGTCACTGAAGCGCTTGGCTTACAACTCCCAGGAAGCGCGGCCATCCCTGCCGTTGATTCCCGTCGCTATGCGATGGCGCAACTTGCTGGTCGCCGGATTGTGAAGATGGTTGAAGAGAAACTCACCCTCTCCAAGGTTCTGAATAAGAAGGCTTTTGAGAATGCAATCAAGATTGTTGGCGCTATTGGTGGCTCAACAAATGCAGTGGTCCACTTGCTCGCTATCTCACGCCGTATCGGCGTCGATTTAGATCTCAAGGAATTCGACACCCTCACTAAAGATCTCCCAGTTTTGGTCAATCTCATGCCATCTGGAAAATATTTGATGGAAGATTTCTACTACGCAGGCGGCATTCCAGCGGTCATGACCGAACTTGGTGATCTCATTCATCGTGATCACATCACTGTTACCGGTAAAACAGTTGCGGAGAATATTGCTGGAGTAAAGAATTGGAATCGTGAAGTGATTACCTCTGTCGCTAATCCTTTCCAAAAGCCGGGGGGCGCAACAGCAGTTCTCTATGGCTCACTCGCACCTAATGGCGCAGTTATCAAGGTATCTGCTGCATCACCGCATCTTCTTAAGCATCGAGGCAAAGCCCTGGTCTACTCGGCGATTGAAGATAGGGTTATCCCGGATTTCCTGAGGTAGCAAATGCATCCATGCCCAAATCGCTATTGGCTAAGGGTATCTATGACATGATTCGCATCTCTGATGCACGGATGAGTGGAACAGCATTTGGCACCGTGGTACTCCATGTCTCACCAGAGGCCGCAGTAGGAGGTCCACTTGCTTTTGTTGAGACAGGTGATGAGATTGAGATGGATGTTCCCAATCGCCGCCTAGATCTCTTGGTATCGCCAGAGGTATTGGAGGAGCGAAAGAAGAGATGGGTTGCTCCCACCTCACCCGAACCACGCGGTTGGGTCAAGCTCTATTTTGATCACGTCAATCAAGCTCACCATGGCGCAGACCTTGACTTCCTCGTGGGAAGTTCAGGTAACTGGGTCGGAAGACATTCGCACTAAAACTCTTCTATGAACAGCCAACCAATTTCTTCTCGAAACCTCGCGTTGGAGCTGGTTCGCGTCACGGAGACTGCAGCGATTGCTGCTTCGCGATGGATTGGTATGGGTGAGAAGAATCTTGCTGACAAAGCAGCGGTTGATGCAATGCGCAGGATGATCTCGTCCGTCTCAATGAATGGCGTTGTTGTGATCGGCGAGGGGGAAAAAGATGAGGCGCCGATGCTCTTTAATGGCGAAGAAGTCGGCGATGGCACTGGCCCAGCTTGTGATGTTGCGGTTGATCCTATCGACGGGACCACGCTTACCGCTAAGGGAATGAATAACGCTATTAGCGTGATTGCTGTTGCACCGCGTGGTGCGATGTTTGATCCCTCCGCAGTCTTTTATATGAATAAGCTAGTTGTCGGACCTGAGGCTGCTGGCGTTATTGATATCACGATGAGTACCAGTGAAAATTTGCGTGCAATTGCAGCGGCCAAGAAAGTGCCGGTAAGTTCTTTAACGGTAGTTCTTCTCGATCGCCCACGCCATGATCAACTCGTGGCAGATATCAGAGGCGCTGGTGCCCGTATCAAATTTATTACCGATGGCGATGTTGCTGGCGCCGTGATGGCAGCACGTGCAGAGACTGGCATCGATGTGTTGATGGGAATTGGTGGTACTCCAGAGGGAATTATCGCTGCCTGCGCCATGAAATGTATGGGCGGTGAAATCCAAGGAAAACTTCATCCCCGCTCTGATCAAGAGCGTGAAGTGGCAAGTAAAGTTGGGCTAGATCTCAATCGTGTCTATACAACCAACGATTTGGTTTCTGGTGATGATCATTTCTTTGCGGCAACGGGAATTACTGATGGCGAGCTACTGCGTGGTGTTCGATTTAGTGGATCAGGGATGCGTAGCCAATCAATTGTCATGAGAAGTAAATCGCGAACGATTCGAATTATCGATACCGAACATCCGCTTGAGCGGATGAGTTAACGAGAGGGAAAATATGAGTCAATCGAAGTTAGAGCACTTCTTTTCAAAGAACGCTCCCAATCCAGGTGGCGCCTATTCACATGGCGTCATTGCTAATGGTTTTCTTTATACCTGCGGGATGGGTCCGGCAGATCCAGTAACGAATAAGGTCTACAGGCAATTTTGGCCGAAAAAGGGGCCACTCTAGATCAGGTAGTAAAGGTCACTTCGCACTTACAACATGTCAATCGCGACTTTGCTGCATATAACAAGGTCTATCAGGAGTTCTTTAAGGCGCCGTTCCCAGTGCGAACCACTGTTGGATCTGACCTGGCAAATATCCTGGTAGAAATTGATTTTGTTGTTGCGCTGTAGTCTCTCTTGCCGAAGGAGTATTTGATGAGTGATATCGCAGGTAAGAAAGTTGTCATTACTGGTGCCGGGCGGGGCATAGGTCGTGAGATGGCGCTGCGGGCATCTGCTGATGGCGTAGTCGTTGCGCTCATCGAAATTGACCCAAATACTTTGGCAAAGACGTTGAGCGATATCCACGAAAAAGGTGGTAAGGCGTACGGATATCAGCTGGATCTCGGCGATGAACAGGCAGTCAAGGCAACATTTAACAAAATCGCTCAAGATATCGGTGAAATCGATGTGCTGGTTAATAACGCTATGGTCCACGAGGCAGAAGCGCTCCATGAGACGTCACTTGAATCCTGGAATAACTCTTTGAAAATTACGCTCACCGGTGCTTTCTTATGTATTCGCGAGGTGCTGCCAATGTTTATGAAACGCAAGCGCGGCAATATCATCAATATCGGAACAGTGAATGCAAAAGGAATGTTTGGCAGCGATGCATACTCTGTTGCCAAAGCTGGCCTGCACCAAATGACTCGGTCAGTAGCAGTTAGGTATGGTGAATATGGTGTGCGCTGCAACACCGTTGTGCCAGGAACTATTGCAACTGAGGCATGGATTGAGCGCGCGAAATTAAATCCGCAAGTTTTTGAGGATCTCAAACCGTGGTATCCGATGGGACGAGTCGGAACGCCAAAAGACATCACCGAGATGGTCCTCTTTCTCATATCAGATCGATCCGAGTGGATCTCTGGTGCAGAGCTTGTTGTCGATGGTGGATTACTTGCTGGTTACACACCGATGTTTAACACGATTGAAGGACGTAAACCTTGAGCACCTTCCTCATTCGTGGCGGGAGCGTCATTGATGGGAGCGAACGCCCAGCAGTTAAAGCTGACCTACAAGTTATCGACGGCGTTATTGCAACAGTCGGTGATGTTCTTAAAGGCGACGAGCGGGGAAAAGTTATTGATGGCTCTGATTTAACAATTACTCCAGGTTTTATCGATATGCATGCCCACTCTGATCTGGCAGTGATTTCCGATCATGAGCATTTGGCAAAGGTAACTCAAGGGGTCACGCTGGAAGTTGTTGGTCAAGATGGGTTGAGCTACGCACCGACAAATGAGCAGACCCAACAGGAGATCCGCGAACAGCTCTTTGGTTGGAATGGAAATCCAACTAACGTGAATTGGAGCTTCAAATCAATCGCTGAATATTTAAATTACGTAGATAAAGGGGCGGCGGTAAATGTTGCCTATCTGATTCCACATGGAAATGTTCGAATGCTCGTCAAGGGGAGTGAACCAGGGCTTGCCACACCTGCAGAATTAACTGCGATGCAAGCGATTGTTGAACAGGGAATGAAAGAGGGTGCTGTTGGGCTCTCGGCAGGTTTGACCTACACCCCAGCGACGCAGTAAGTGATTGCATTGAAATCGCTAAAGCTTCAAAGGCCGCGCTCCATTTAACGCACTGCCATATGAGTTCGCCACAATTTCATGGGCGAACGGAATTACTCTTTGACCTGCTCGATAAAGGTGAGCGCGATGGCGCAGAAATTACCCTCGATAGCTATCCCTATCTTGCAGGGATGACGTATTTGCATGCGCTCCTTCCTTCATGGGTACAGGCAGGTGGCATCGAGACGATGCGAATGCGTCTTCGCGAACCCGAGGTGCGAAAGCGGGTCATCCATGAATTGATGGTCACTGGTTCTGATGGTGCACATGGAAATATCCTCAACTTTGAAACCATTGTTATTGCTGGCGTTGAAAAATCTCTCGAATTTGTTGGTATGCGTTTTGATGAAGCGGCAAAACGCGCCGGAAAAGATCCGGTGGAGTTTTATTTAGATTTTCTCGATGCTGAGAATTACAAAGTTTCGGCCGTGCTCCATGGTGGCCATGAACCAAATGTGCGGTCAATAATGCAACACCCAAAGCATATGGTTGGTAGCGATGGCATTCTGGTGGGTAATCGTCCCCATCCACGAGGGTATGGCACCTTTGCGCGGTACCTAGGCGTATATGGGCGCGATGAAGGGGTGCTCCCATTTGAAGGCGCGGTAGCGCGAATGACAGGACGCCCTGCAAAGAGATTAGGACTTGCTGACCGTGGCTTAATCAAGAAGGGTTATCGCGCCGATTTAGTCCTGCTCCATCGAGAATCTGTTATAGATCGCTCCACTTATGAGTCGCCACGAACACCTGCAGCAGGTTTTGTTCATGTTTGGGTAGACGGAACAGCAACGTTGTGGGACGGGGTTCGAACAGATAACCTTCCCGGACGAGCTGTTCGAAATGTTGCTCGATAAAAACTTGAATAAAAAGCAGCTAAAAAACTAGAGAGGTTAAAGCGCAATGGAAGTTGGTCGCGTCGACGGTAATCGCCCATGGGCTCCAGTTGTTGGATACTCCCGCGCAGTACGAATGGGAAATTTAATTGAGGTCAGCGGCACGAGCGCGACTACTCGGGATGGTCAAGTTATGCATCCCAACGATGCATATGGTCAGATGAAGTACATCCTCACTGAGATTGAAAAAGCAGTAAAAGAATTAGGTGCAACCTATCAAAACACCATTCGAACCCGAGTCTTTCTCACCAATATCGAAGATTGGCCTGGCGTTGCTAAGGCGCATGGCGAGTTCTTTGCCGACATTCTTCCAGCCTGTTCTTTTGTAGAGATCAGTCGCCTGATGTTGCCAGAGCTATGCGTTGAAGTAGAAGCAACGCTCTGGGTTGAATAATCGAGATAAGAGACAGGGGAGTTTTACGATGTCAGAGCACTCAACAGTAATCATCACCGGCGGCGGTAGCGGTATCGGTTTGGCATCTGCCGAACGGTTATTAACTGATTGGCCAGAAGTTAAAGTCGTCTCCGCCGATTTAAAGGTAGGTGGCTTTGCGGAGCTAGCGAAGAAATTCCCCGGGCGAGCGCTCTTTCTTGAATCGGTTATCACTACCGCTCCAGGCGCTGCTGAGGTCGTTGAGAAAACCCTCGCGTGGGCTGGCGATATCTCAGGTCTAGTCTGTTGTGCTGGTAGTAACACAAATCAT
>RFXN01000004.1 GCA_009921625.1 Candidatus Fonsibacter lacus
TGTATCAACGCCTTTAGGACTCCAAGTCTTTTATCGCGATGAGAGCCAAGGAATCCTTCTCGGCGCCACTCTCACTGGAAAGAAGTGGCAGTACGAAATTGTAGATGGTGATTCACTAATTGGCGGACGCTCCGAAGGAGACGTGGCTTTTCATCTCTCCGCAGTTTCAGTAGGTAAGAAAGTTCATCTTCTTTACGATTCGGTAATCGCGGCGCCGAATAGAGTTCTCGCCCAAGGTGATGTCCGTTATGCGACAAGGAGCTCTATTTCGCCGATAGATTGGCAATACACGACGGTTGATCCAGGTAGAAGTGACTCACCAATTGCAGGGTTTGATGTTTCACTGAATGCAACTGGAGATAAGTTGATGGCCGCATGGTTAGCAACATCTACTGCATCACCAAAATTACCTGATCGAATTAGATGGATGAATCTAAATGATCCAACCTCGCTAGTCGAAGAAAAGTTGAATGTTGCCCCAAAAGCTCCAATAGCGATATCCGAAAACTCGGTGATTTATGGATGCGAAGATCGCCTCTGTAACTTTGATTTAGCCACAAGGAAGAGCAAGCTCGTGAGCGAAGAGTCGACCGTAAAGACTTCAAAGATTGCCTGGATTAATCTCAAACAAGTGATTTATGCGGTAGCAAATACTTCTGGACGTTTGTCGCTGCTGAAGCGACCAGAGTTCTAGGAGTTAGTGCTTACTTCGCGTTACGACGTTGAATTCGAGTCTTCTTTAGAAGTTTCTTATGTTTCTTCTTCGCCATACGCTTGCGGCGCTTTTTTACTACTGAACCCACGTCACGCTCCCTAAAAATGTTGGTTGGTGCAGGGTGAAGGTTACCTCAAATTTGGCTACAGGTATGACACCCGTACGCCGGTCTCAGGCGAATAAGTCAGAGCAGCACACCCCTTATTAGAAGTGGGTGCTAAGGCGATTATCTCCTCCTTGGCTACTCGAACTCCCTTGAGCACTTTCCCGCTTCCATCAATAGTCGCGATAAATATCTCGGGTCCAGTTGGCGTAAATGGCAGATTCTTGGTGGGCCCTAATAACGAAAGTGCGATGCAATTACCCGCTATGACAGCGTGATTGCTATTTTGATATCTAGTAGTCCACTTAACCTTTCCCGTTGGGGAAAATTGTGTTATCACGCTCTCCTGCAATTTATTCTGTTGTGAAGTTCCCGCCACTACTAAATTACCACTTCCTGAATCCCATGAACGAGTTGCTTCCGTACCACTACTTCTTAGAATTTTTTCAATTTTTCTGGAGGTTGTCGAGATAGTAAGTATCACCGCATCAACTTTGCCTACTACTTTCTTATCTGCGATTGGGTCTGCGCTACTTCCGATAATTTTTAGACTCTTATTGGCTTGAATAAAAACTCGATTGAATCGCGTTGATGCCACTCCATATGTGTAGGATGCAACAAAGTTTTGATTGGTAAACACATATAACGCGCCACGGGTAGAGTTATCTGATGGATATTCATTTCCAACGAGATATATATCGTCTTTATTCATAGCAATTGATGTTGGAAGTAAGAGTTTTGAGTTACTGGTATTTATGACTGAAATGACCTTTCCGGTGAAATCAATCTCCGCCACAAAAATGTTATTTAAATCTTCGCGAGATTTGATCTCATTTCCTGAAACTACATTATCCGGATTCACAAGTGGAACTTTTTTAATCGGTGCAACGGGAGATGTTGGTGAGGGCATGGGTATTGGAGCTGGAGTTACAGCTGTTGAAGAGGATGGCGTAGGCGAAGGAGTAAGCGAAGGGGTAGGCGAAGGAGTGGGCTCAGGCGTAGCGCTGATGCTTGACAAATTTTGAAAAGCTCCTTGGGATATTCCTGAAATAAAAATTCTGTTACCAGTAATTGAGAGAGCAGTAACAAAACCTTCTTGATTATCTAATGGATTTATCTGCCAAATTTGTGAACCTTTTTCATCAACGAATGCTAATACGCTTTTATCGTTCATATCAGTTCCAGCAAAGATATAACCTTGTTGTAGGCGTGCGAAATCAAAAACTTCGGAAAAGTCAGGGATGGAAATGCTTGATGAAATTTTTATCAAAGGAATTTTTGGTGCTGCTGTTGCAGAATTAGCGAAAAAGAGGGCGCTGAAAAATGAAGCGATTAATGCGAGGATTGCCGTCACGTTTGTTATTTTAGGTTTCATCCTGAAGCAAGATCACGCGATCTATCTCGAGCAGCCTTTATTGCGTCAGCAAATACTTCGACAATATCCCTTTCTTGCAAGACTTTTACCGCTGCTTCCGTTGTGCCATTTGGACTTGTGACGTTTGCTCGGAGAGTTGCGGGGTCTTCGCCACTCTCAAGGAGCATCTTCCCTGCACCAACTAGTGTTTGAATTGTGAGCTCTCGCGCAATCTGCTCACTTAGACCAAGTTTGACTCCCGCGGCAATCATCGCTTCAACAATGAGAAAGAAATATGCAGGGCCAGAGCCGCTAACGGCAGTTACGCCATCTTGCAACGACTCTTCCACTTGAATTACTTTCCCAGTCCCCGATAACAATTTTTCGACATCAGCTAAATCTGAATTAGAGGTACGACTTCCCCCGGAAATCGCGGCCATGCCTTCACCAACGAGAGCTGGTGTGTTGGGCATCACTCGCACTACTCGATGCGGAATCAAACTTTCAATTAAGGATGTTGGCTTACCTGCAATAATCGAAATTACTAACGCACCCTCTGGTAGCCCTGGCGCATACGTTGCCAACGTGCTCTGCAGATCATTTGGTTTTACAACAAGAAAACAGTGGGAAACGCCCTCTAAACCGCTGAGCTCTCGCACGCCATACTTGGAGGCGAGCTCACGGCTCCGTTCAGCTCTTTTCTCAATAATCCCAATCTCATCAGCCGAGATTCCCGCCTTGATAAGGCCAGCGAGGATTGCCTCGCCCATTGCACCTGCGCCAACGATTGCCAAAGCACCCATGTGTTAAAGCCTAGCGTCAGATACCTCTATTGTTCAGTCTTATGCCTGAGGTAAAGCCTGATTTCCCCCGCGAGTGGGTTGAGTTTGTCGACCCTGCAGATCCTGATGGTGACATGTTCCGTTGCGACATCACTTGGCTCACATCAAGTTGGAATTGCATCTACGGAAATGGCTGTCAAGGTATCTACGCACAAACGCCAAATGATGGGTGCTGTTCTGAAGGCGCGATGTACTCCGATAAAGATGATGAAAAGCGCGTTCTTAAATATGCAGCGAAACTTAAAAGAAGTGAATGGCAATTCTTTGACGAAGCGCGACCTAAGCGCAAAGGTGGAAAATTAAATATCAGCGAAGTTGACGAAGATAACGAACGAAAGACTCGCAACGTTAAAGGTGGTTGCATCTTTTTAAATCGTAAAGGGCATGAAGCTCCTGGTTTCACCGGTGAAATGGGATGCGTTCTACATCACTTGGCTATTAGAGAAGGTGTACATTTTGTTGAAACTAAACCTGATGTCTGTTGGCAATTACCAATTCGTCGCTCCTTCGAAAAATTAGATCTTGGTGACGATGAAGTAAAGCAAGTAACGGTCATCGGTGAGTACGAACGGCGAGGTTGGGGGCCGGGAGGTGTCGAGTTTGATTGGTACTGCACGAGCAACTCAGAGGCGCACAACGGAAAAGAGCCGGTTTATATTTCTAATGCTTATGAATTAATTAAGTTGATGGGAACCAAGGCATACGCAGTACTCAAAGAGATCTGCGATACGCGGATGGAAGCGCGGCGCCAAGCTGCTCCCAAGCTACTACCGCTACTGCAGGTCCACCCCGCCACGCTCCTGGCTCAACAGAGCAAGAGTCGGTAGTTCGCTCTAGGCTGTTGGTATGGCCAAAGCTCCCGCTCGCGATTCTTTTCGCTGTTCCGAGTGTGGTTGGAGCACCACGAAATGGGTCGGCAGATGTGGTGAGTGTCAGGCGTGGGGAAGCGTCGAAGAGAGCGCTGGATTAACGCCACGAAAAATTACCTTGCTGCCCGGAGCTGTTGCTGCACCGGCAACTCCGATTGGTGAAATTAATCTTGGAGCAGCGCAATCGCGCTCAAGTGGCGTTCCCGAACTCGATCGAACTCTTGGCGGTGGATTAGTTCCCGGTGGCGTGCTACTTCTCGCCGGCGAACCAGGAGTTGGTAAATCTACCTTGCTTTTAACAGTCGCTGCAGAGAGCGCTAGAAATGGATTAACCAGCCTTTATCTCACTGGCGAAGAGTCGGCGGCGCAAGTTCGATTACGAGCTGAACGACTCAAAGCAATTGATCCTTCTCTTTGGCTTGCAGCAGAGACTGATTTAGCAGCACTTATCTCTCATGTTGATCGAGTTCAACCCGATTTATTGATTATCGATTCGATTCAAACAATTGCAAGTAGCGCTCTAGATAGCTCACCGGGAAGTATCACTCAAGTTCGCGAAGTTGCCAACACTGCTATTCGAATAGCAAAGGAACGTGGCATCACAGTCATTCTCGTTGGCCATGTGACCAAAGATGGCTCTATCGCCGGTCCACGATTACTGGAACACCTGGTCGATGTGGTACTTAATTTTGAAGGAGATCGTCACTCCAGACTTCGTTTGATTCGCGCGGTAAAGAATCGTTTTGGCGCGACCGATGAAGTGGGTTGTTTTGATTTACACGATGGCGGTATCACAGGAGTTGCAGACCCAACTGGTCTCTTTACAACTCGCCATGCGCAACCAGTTCCAGGTACATGTCTTACCGTTGCGCTTGAAGGTCGACGTGCGCTTGTTGCAGAGATACAAGCTCTGGTTGGCGCCGAGAAAGATCGGGATTATGGAAATGCTCGCCGAGTTACTAGCGGTCTTGATTCTTCACGATGCGCAATGACCTTAGCGGTACTCGAACTTCGCGCCGGAGTGAACCTCGCTGGTCGAGATATATATGTGGCAACTGTTGGTGGAATGAAACTTGTCGAACCATCTGTCGATTTGGCTTTAGCGCTAGCGGTTGCATCCGCTGCAGTTAACCTTGCGCTCCCCCCAGATCTCATCGCAATTGGAGAGGTTGGGTTAGCGGGAGAGATTCGCAGAGTTAATGGGTTGCAACAACGAGCGCAAGAGGCATATCGCCTCGGTTTTAAGAAGGCAATTCTTCCGGCAGGGAGTGAAGTAAAAGTCGCTGGCATGGAGATTGTTGAAGTTCATCGCCTTGCCCAAGCCCTTGAAAAGGTCAAACTTCTCCCGCAAAATCAGAGATAACTTTTATGGATCTCCTTCTTGAGTGGTATCAACAAAATAAGCGAGATCTACCTTGGCGTAAAACCACTCCATGGGGAGTCCTCATGAGTGAATTTATGTTGCAGCAAACCCCAGTTCATCGGGTACTGCCGCAATGGCAACGGTGGATCGAGCTCTGGCCCACGCCAGCAGATCTTGCAAAGGCGCCGCTAAGCGATGCGCTCCGCGAGTGGGGTCGACTTGGTTACCCGCGTCGCGCCAAACGATTACACCAATCTGCTGAAATCATAGTTCGCGATTACCACGGCGAAGTTCCGCAATCAGTCTCTGAACTTCGAAATCTTCCAGGAATTGGCGAATATACCGCCGCTGCAATCGCAGCCTTTGCTTTCGGAAAATCAGAACTTGTTCTCGATATAAATATCAGAAGACTTTATGCCCGCTGTTGGGCGGGAAAGAGCGCGCTAACTAGTTCTCCAAATAATTCCGAACGAGAGCTCGCTCGCGGGCTTATCCCACCGGGTGATGATGGAACGTGGGCTGCAGCAACGATGGAGTTAGGCGCGCTCATTTGTAAAGCTCGAGCGCCACTCTGTGAAGAGTGCCCGCTGCAGAGCCAATGTCTATGGCGTTCCATCGGATATCCAGACGTTGCAGAAGTGAAAAAGAGCGGAGCTTGGCACGGTAGTGATCGCCAATGTCGTGGCGTAATAATGCAGGCGCTTCGCGAAAAGAGCGAGATTCACGAGAGTGACTTGATTGCGCTATGGAGCAATCAATCACAATATGAAAAAGCGCTTGCCTCTCTTATTGACGATGGGCTCGTCGAGAAGAGTGGTAGGCGCTTTAGCCTTGCCAATTAGTTATTAACTTGCGGGGGTTTCCTGCAAATCCCCTGGAGAATCTGGCGTTGACGCGATTGGTGTTGATTTAAAGGTGAAGTGAGCATCACTTCCTTCGCCTTCTGCATCGACCAATACGAGTTCACCTGCTCCCATTTCGCCAAAGAGAATCTTCTCCGAGAGGACATCTTCAATCTCTCGTTGAATGGTGCGACGTAGTGGTCGCGCTCCCATTGCTGCGTCGTAACCCTTGGTGGCTAAGAGATTCTTAGCAGCTGGAGTGAGCTCAATACCCATGTCCTTTTCCTTGAGGCGAGAGTCAACGCCGCTAATCATCAGATCAACGATTTGAACAATCTCGTTCTGGCTCAACTGATGGAAGACGATGATGTCATCAATTCGGTTGAGGAACTCAGGACGGAAGTGTGACTTCAATTCGTCAGTCACCTTTGCCCGCATTCGATCATAGGAAGTAAGTGCATCACCACTGTTAGCAAAACCAAGATTTACTGGCTTAGAGGCATCTCGAGTTCCCAAGTTCGTGGTCATGATGATGACAGTGTTTTTGAAATCAACAACACGTCCTTGGGCATCGGTGAGGCGACCATCTTCAAGCACCTGTAAAAGTGAATTGAAGATATCTGGGTGCGCTTTTTCGATTTCATCGAAGAGCACAACAGAGAATGGTCGTCGTCGAACTTTCTCAGTCAATTGACCGCCCTCGTCATAACCGACATATCCTGGAGGAGAGCCGAAGAGACGTGAAACAGTATGGCGCTCTGAATATTCGCTCATATCGAGCTGAATCAACGCGCTCTCATCACCAAATAAGAATTGTGCAAGCGTTCTGGAGAGTTCAGTCTTACCAACGCCCGAAGGGCCAGCAAAGATAAATGAGCCCCCAGGGCGTTTTGGATCCTTAAGACCAGCACGAGAGCGGCGGATAGCTTGAGATAGCGCTTTAATTGCTTGCTCTTGCCCAATCACGCGCTTATGTAACTCATCTTCCATCTTAAGAAGGCGAGCAGTCTCTTCTTCAGTCAACTTAACAACTGGAATTCCAGTTGAAAATGCAAGCACTTCTGCAATTAACTCTTCATCAACAACGGAAACCTGATCGAGATCGCCAGCCTTCCATGATTTCTCGCGCTCAACTTTCTCAAGAATAAGAGTCTTCTCTTTATCTCGGAGAGCTGCTGCTTTCTCGAAATCTTGGCCATCGATAGCCGATTCCTTTTCTCGGCGAACTGCAGCAATTCGATCATCAAATTCACGGAGATCTGGTGGCGCGGTCATTCGGCGGATTCGAAGGCGAGATCCAGCCTCATCAATAAGGTCAATCGCCTTATCCGGCAAGAACCGATCTGCAACGTATCGATCGGCAAGGTTTGCCGCCGCGGCGAGCGCACCATCAGAGATTGAGACATGGTGATGAGTTTCGTAGCGATCGCGAAGACCTTTAAGAATTTCAATCGTCTGTGAAACTGTTGGTTCAGCGACTTGGATTGGTTGGAAGCGACGCTCAAGAGCAGCATCTTTCTCTAAGTGTTTACGGTATTCATCAAGAGTGGTTGCGCCAATAGTTTGGAGTTCACCACGAGCCAACATCGGTTTCAAGATGCTCGCTGCATCAATGGCACCTTCTGCCGCTCCGGCGCCTACAAGAGTATGTATCTCGTCAATAAATAGAATGATGTCGCCACGAGTGCGAATCTCTTTCAAAACTTTCTTCAAGCGCTCTTCGAAATCACCGCGGTAACGGCTACCCGCAACGAGAGCACCTAAATCAAGTGAGTAGAGCTGCTTATCTTTGAGGGTCTCTGGTACATGGCCCTTAACGATTGCTTGAGCTAACCCTTCAACAACTGCAGTCTTTCCAACTCCAGGTTCACCAATAAGGACTGGGTTATTTTTTGTGCGACGCGAGAGAACTTGCATTACCCGCTCTATCTCACGTTCCCGACCAATTACTGGATCTAGCTTTCCTTCACGTGCAGCTGCTGTGAGATTACGACCAAATTGATCTAGCACTAGCGATGTGGATTGTGTTCCTTCCGCAGGACCACTAGCAACTGCTTCTTTTCCTTGATATCCAGAGAGAAGTTGAATTACTTGTTGGCGTACCCGATTGAGATCGGCACCCAACTTAACGAGTACTTGTGCGGCAACGCCTTCGCCTTCACGGATAAGGCCAAGCAAGATGTGCTCGGTGCCAATGTAATTGTGGCCGAGTTGGAGCGCCTCTCGTAGCGAGAGCTCTAAAACTTTCTTTGCGCGCGGAGTAAATGGAATGTGGCCGCTTGGCGCTTGTTGCCCCTGACCAATAATCTCTTCAACTTGAGCGCGAACAGCCTCGAGCGAAATGCCAAGTGACTCCATGGCTTTGGCGGCAACGCCTTCGCCTTCGTGAATTAGTCCAAGGAGAATGTGCTCGGTACCAATGTAATTGTGATTGAGCATTCGAGCTTCCTCTTGCGCCAAAACGACAACGCGGCGGGCCCGATCTGTAAAGCGCTCAAACATGGTGCTCCCTTTTTTTGCTGCTCTAACGGTTCTAGATTTCCCGTTACCCCCTTAGCCTAGGGCTGGAGCGGGTAAGGCTACATCTCGATTTTTTTCTCGATACTTGACCGGTATAACGCCATGTAATGGGAAGTTATGCCCGAATCTGAACGCCACTAGATTTGGCAAGGATTTCGCCAGTTCTCGCTACTGCTAGACCACCGCACTCTGGAAGGCCATATAAAAGCCCTGGACGAGCGGGGAGCTCGCCAGCAAAGTGAACTAGGGCCTCAAACTCGCCAAAGGCAAGTCCGGGGTGCCATGCCCCAGCCATCGTAAATCCACGCCCTAAAACCATGGCTCCTGCGCTTGCTCCGTAAATCACGCCACGATCTAAAAACTCATTAAGTGCGTCGCGGTGAGGCAGTGATTTTTCTAGTAAGTGGAGCGGCGACCCGCCAGGAAGTATAAGGGCATCTATCTGTGCCAACTCTGTTGCAGATAAATCGTTGAGTTCTACTAATTCAATTCCGTAGAGCGAAAAATATCCTGAGGCAAATGCAACAGTTGCAACGCGATCTCGTTCGCTAACGCTTGCGCCAGGGAAGATGCCAACCCTCGCCCCTGAAATCACATTAACGAAGCGCTGATCGAACTCTGCAGAGTCAGTGTGAAACTCATTACCGCCATGGAGAAAGAGCGTTCCACTTAACAAGTTGGTCTCAAATAACTTTTAGCATCCTGGTATTACCCAGGGTATTTGGTTTAACTGATTCTAAATCCAGGAATTCAGCAATACCTTCATCGTAAGAGCGAAGAAGTTGCTGATAAACATCTGGTGCAACTGGCGCTCCCTCAATTTCGACAAAGCCGTGCTTTGCGAAGAAATCAGTTTCAAAAGTAAGGCAGAACAATCTCTTAACACCAATTTCGATAGCGCGAGTCACGATACGATCTAAAATCATATGACCTATTCCTTGTTTTCGTAAATTTTCACGAACCGCCATCGTGCGAACTTCGGCAAGGTCCTCCCAAAGAATATGAAGTGCACCGCAACCAACCACTTCGCCATTGAGCTCCGCGACCGTAAATTCTTGAACATCTTCGTAGAGCGTTACCGTCTCTTTTGAAAGCAACCTTCGCTGCAACGCATACTCATCAATCATGGCTCTGATAGTTTTAATATCATTAGTCTTCGCCGGTCTTATAATTGGAGTCATTCTGGTTTTACCAACGGGACCCATACCCATTCCAGCAGTTGGCGGCATGCCTACCTCTAGAGCGCTCAAGAAATCCTCATCAAGAGCCATCGCCTCTAAATCACCCTTTGCGCCAAGTAGAGCTTGGGCGACAAGGCGCTCGCGTTGAATCACTGGATCCACAAGTTCCGAATAGCCGGTCGCTAACTCAAAACCATCGACATAAAGATCCCATTTTTCTACCACACCAGGAATCTCGCGATGGCTACGCACCAGTGGTGAAGTATCAGAAATTTCATCCCATTGACCACCTAAGTCGCTCTCTCGGCCATCAAAATGCTTGACAACGGTGCTACCAAAGATGGAGTTTGCAGCTTCCTGCACCAATCCGCGGGTGAGATTTATTCCATCTCGCCAGTCACCATAAGCTTGGTATGACTCAATCATGGCAAATTCTGGTGAGTGACTTGAATCTGCCCCTTCGTTTCTAAAGTTTCTATTAATTTCAAAGACTCGCTCAATACCACCAACAATACAACGTTTGAGATAAAGCTCAGGTGCAATACGTAAAAATAGCTCCATGTCATATGCATTGATATGTGTTTTGAAAGGACGCGCTGCTGCACCGCCGTGGAGAACTTGCAACATTGGCGTTTCAACTTCAATAAATTCTCGCGCTGCGAACGATGAACGCAGTGAACTCATAACCGCTGGACGAAGACGAGCAATGGTTCGAGCCTCAGGACGAACAATGAGATCAACGTAGCGTTGTCGCACGCGAGTCTCTTCCGAGAGCGGTTTATGTTCCACGGGTAATGGACGAAGCGCTTTAGCAGCCATGTGCCAACTTGTTGCTAAAACAGAAAGTTCACCACGTTTTGATGTGATGATTTCCCCGGTCACGCTCACCAGATCACCCAAGTCAACGAAAGATTTCCATTGCTCTAAAGTTTCGGCGCCAACTTGATCTAGAGAGAACATCGCTTGTAACTCGGTGCCATCCCCTTCACGTAAAGTCGCAAAGGCTAATTTTCCAGTATCTCTTTTAAAGATCACCCGACCAGTTACGCTCTCAGTAATACCGCTTTTTACATCGATTTCTAAGTGGCCAAACTTCTCACGAATCGCTTTTAGTGAAGAGGTGCGCGGGACGGAAACGGGATAAGCCTCATGTCCGCTTTCCACGAGAGAATCGCGCTTTTGTCGACGAACCTGCATCTGTTCAGGAAGATCATCGATCTCCGATGCGATATTACCCTCTGATTCCGCCATGAGTAGAGAGTACCGGCTTAGTGGTTCCGCTCGTGTACAAGTCGCAAGCCGATAAGAGTGAGGTCTGGCTCATGGAAATCAATAGTTTCGCATTCGCCAATTACCAGGCTTGCTAAACCACCGGTGGCAACAACTGTGATTTTCCCATTGCTCGTTTCGGCCAATTCATCGCTGATGCGACGGACTAAGCCATCTACTTGCCCTGCAAAACCATAGATAGTTCCTGACTGTAGGGCCTCCACCGTGTTTTTACCGATAGGTGAACGAGGTTTAATCAACTCCACCTTTCGCAACTGAGCAGCTCGCGAGGCGAGCGCATCCACTGAAATTTCAATTCCTGGTGCGAGCGCACCGCCAAGGAATTCCCCTTTGACAGAAACTACGTCGAGATTGGTTGAGGTACCAAAATCGACAACAATGACGGCACCGCCATCGCCAAAGAGAGCATGCGCTGCCAGGGTATTTGCGATTCGATCAGAACCGATTTCTTTTGGATTATCGACCAGGAGGGGCACGCCGGTCTTTATTCCTGGCTCCAAAATTGTAGAGGGAATATTTGAATAGTGACGTGTGAGCATCGTCCGTAATTCACGTAATACCGCTGGAACTGTTGAGCAGAGCGAGATGCCATCAATCTCGTAACCTTCAACAAGCGAACGATACTTAATCCAAAGCTCATCTGCCGTGTCTCGGGTGTCAGTCTTCACTCGCCAGGAATGTAGTATTTCTTCAGCATTGAAAATTCCAAGAACTGTATTTGTATTTCCAACATCGATAGTTAGCAACATTAGTTAACCTCACTTATATCAAGTCCGATATCTAGAATAGGTGCTGAGTGTGTGATGGCACCTACCGCGATGTAATCCACACCTGTCTCTGCATACTTACGAACGCTCTCTAATGTGATTCCACCGGAGGCTTCCAATTTCACGCGCCCCGCTGTGAGCCGAACAGCTTCGCTACATTGTTCAGGGGTCATGTTGTCGAGAAGAACTTCATCAACGCCAGCGCTAATTGCCTCCGATAATTGATCCAACCGATCAATCTCAACTTCAATTCGAATCCCAGGAAATTGCGACTTAATCGCTCTCACTGCCGGTTCAATTCCGCCGACGGCTGCGATGTGGTTATCTTTCAGTAGCGCACTCTCCGCAAGATTTAACCGATGATTTACTCCCCCACCCATTAATACCGCGTATTTCTCTAGGTCTCGCCAACCTGGGGTTGTCTTACGGGTATCTCGAATTTTTGCATCTGTTCCTGAAATAGCCGCGACCCAATTGCTTGCTGAGGTCGAAATGCCAGAAAGCTTGGAGAGGAAATTAAGCGCGGTGCGCTCAGCAATCAATATCTCTCGTGTTAACGCAGCAACTTTGAGAACCGTGACATTTGCTCCCACATGATTACCATCAGAGATTCGACTGATAACTTCATATCCACTTTTGCATACTCGATCTAAAACTACAATAGCGATATCTATTCCAGAAATAACCCCAGATTTGCGAGTTCGAAACTCTGCAATACAGCGCTGCGATAATGGAATGGTTGGCCCCGTTGTGACATCAACGTTCCCCACATAATCTTCAGCAATAGCAGCCTCGACTCGAGAAAGCAGTAACGCTCTATCAATCATTACGCACCCCTTCAAATCGATGGGATAAATTTCCTGAAGGATCCATTTTCTGCAGTATTCGTTTCATCCAAAGCTCTGATTCTCGAGGAAAATCTTCACGCCAGTGAGATCCGCGGGTTTCTTCTCGGATGAGCGCCGAGGAGACAATTACGTTGGCCAAAGTAAGAAGGTTAGTTGTCTCCCATGCCTCAACGCATGGTTTATCGCTCTGCAGCTTGCCAATCTTTCCAAGCACCTCGGATGTGTTTTCAAGTGAGCCTCGAGTTCGGATTACACCTGCGCCTGCACTCATGGCATGTGCAACCTCATAACGCGCCTCTGGTGAAATCAATGATTCCGAGCTCGACGACATCACTGGTTCTTCTCTTGTGAATTTTCGGAGCGTGAGATGAATGTCATCAGCGATGCGAGCAGCAAAAACCAGCCCCTCAAGTAGTGAATTTGATGCCAACCTATTTGCTCCGTGAACACCGGTACATGCAGTCTCTCCGCAAGCGTAAAGACCTGGAACTGTAGAACGGCCAAATAAATCAACGCGCACGCCACCAGATGCATAGTGAGCTGCGGGAGCTACTGGAATTAAATCTTTCTCTGGATTAATTCCATGATCTACACATGATTGATAAATATTTGGAAATCGCTCCGAAAAATTTGGCACCTTACTCACGTCAAGCCAGACATGTTGAGCGTTATTTTTTAACATCTGACTCATAATTGCTTTTGCGACAATATCGCGAGGAGCTAGATCGGCGAGCGGATGCAAACCTTTCATAAATTGCTCTTTCGCATCGTTGAGCAAAATTGCACCCTCGCCGCGAACTGCTTCACTAATTAGAGGTTGCTGTCCGGAACTCTTTTCTCCTAGGAAGAGAACGGTGGGATGAAATTGAATGAATTCGACATCTGCAACCTCAGCTCCAGCGCGAAGAGCGAGGGCAACGCCATCACCGGTAGAAACTGATGGATTTGTTGTTTGCGCAAAGACTTGACCTAAACCACCCGTCCCTAAGATGACAGCTTTTCCTAGGGCAAGCCCCACACCATCGCGCGTACCTTCGCCAATGACATGCAAGGTCACTCCGCAAACTCTTCCTGATTCACTCTTGAGCGCATCAAGAACAAGAGCATGCTCAATCACTTCGATACCAGGATCTTCGGTGACTGCGGCAAGTAGCGCTCGTGAAATTTCAGCACCAGTCGCGTCGCCACCGGCATGCAAAATTCGATTCTTTAAATGGCCGCCTTCGCGCGTTAATGCAATTTCTCCACCTGCGCCACGATCAAAAACTGCGCCGCGCGCAATAAGTCGAGCTACCGCCTCTGGACCTTCGGTTACTAACGCATGTACCGCTTTTCGATCACAGAGCCCGGCGCCGGCTTTCAATGTATCTATCTCATGTTCAGCAGGCGAATCGCCAGGTCCAAGTGCGGCAGCAATTCCTCCTTGCGCCCACTTGGTGGAGCCTTCATCAACTCGCGCTTTTGTTACCAAAAGTACTGAGTAACCATAGGCCCGAATCTGTAGCGCTGTCGTTAGACCAGCAATTCCAGAACCAACAATGATGACATCAGAGGTGATGGTCCAACCTGGGTGAGGAGCAAGTAGTTTCATGAGCTCCCCTTTATGTCGTGCGAAAAATTATCAATTAACCGAACTGATCCTATCCATCCTGCTAACAGAACTTGAACCCTCCCAGTGAAATTAGTCTTGACGGGAAGAAGGGTTTCCGGATCAACAATCTCTGCATAATCAAGGATAAATCCACTCTGCCTCGCAAAAGTCTGAGTAAGCGCTACTTTGATTTCAGTTAAGTCGTTGGTTTTTTTAACGCCCTCCTGAGCTCTGGGAAGTACTCGTGCGATTTCGAGTTCCTCAGTACTAAGCCTGCTATTTCGAGAAGAGAGCGCAATTCCATTTCTGTCACGAATATTTTCTCCAGGAACTACAAAAATATTGGGAAATCTCTCCGCCGCAAATTTTCGAATCAAAAATAGCTGTTGGAAATCTTTCATGCCAAAGAGCGCAAATCTCGGTTGCGTCAATGTGAATAATCGGTTGATTACAGTAAGAACTCCGGAAAAATGATTAGGGCGCGAGGCGCCTTCATAAATATCGCCCAACGGACCAGCAGGTATTAACTCTACCTTCGCTAAACCCTCTGGATAGATTTCATTAACCGATGGGGTCCATAAAAAATCTGCCCCAGCTTCTTCAGCAAGCACAAGATCGCGCTCGAGAGTTTTTGGATATTTTGCTAAATCATCTTTTGAGTCGAACTGAGTTGGATTGACATACACACTTACTAAAACGCTCGCGCCCAACTTTTTTGCGCTCTTTATTAATGCCAGATGTCCTTCATGTAGCGCGCCCATGGTGGGAACTAATGCGAGCCCATTAATGGGCTCCGATATCGCTTCTAGATGCTTCATATTCGGCTCCAGTCCGCTTGGGGTACCAGGCAGTTAAAGAGTATCGCGCCCCGCTAACTTCGCCAAAAGTTCAACGACTGGTCCGGCGCCAGGCAGATAAGCAGCGCCATCTATCTCCAACCATGGAGCTAAAACAAAGGTTCGCTCTGCAGCTCGCGGATGAGGCAACGTCAATGATTCACTTTTGTAACTAACTCCATCGCAGGAAATCAGATCTATATCCAGGGTTCGTGGTCCCCATCTCTCTGATTGCACATCTCGATTTCTACCAAAAACACCCTCGATTGCCTGACATACTCTAAGCAATTCCTCTGGCTCCAATTGAGTCTCCAAAATCAATACCGCATTAAGGAAATTTGGTTGCGGTGGGCCACCGACTGGTCGGTTATCCAAGAAATTGGAGAGTGCGACCACTTCACCAATTTCATTCAAGGCTTCAGCAGCCGAACTTAAAATACTTTCGCGTTCTCCAAAGTTTGAGCCAAGTGCAAGAACAGCTCTCATCGCTTCCGCTCAACCACAACGGAGACATCGAGAAATTCCACTGGTACAGGAGCTTCAGGTTTATGCACTGTGACCAATACATGCTGAACTCGACGAAACTTTTTTAAAATTTCATCTCCAATTTTTCCCGCCAAAGCTTCAATTAAATTTAATGGCGCGCCTTCCACCTTTTCTTTAACAATTTCCGCAACTTCCGCGTAATTAACACTTTTTGATAAATCATCAGATTTGATTGCAGAATTTAAATTTAGTTTTAGTTCAATATCCACTACAAAATCTTGTCCTTTCTTTCGCTCCTCAGCGAGCACGCCATGAAAACCAAAAGCTCTTATTCCTGTAATGATAATTTTATCCATTGAGTAAAACCTTCACTTTCTCAACTTGCGCAATCGCGTCCTTGTGAGGTCTAACGGAATGAGTGCGAACCGCCCACACTCCCTGTGAAGCGCAGAAAGAGGTTACTGCCACGCTCGCCTCTTCTCTTTCTTCGGGCTTTAAGTTCTCACCAAGGAACCTTTTTCGGGAAACTCCTATAAGTATTGGCAGCCCTAGCTCTGATAATTCATCTATTCCGCGAAGCAACTCCCAATTTTGCTTGGGCAATTTTGAAAAACCAATGCCTGGATCGATGATGATGCGCTCACGGCCAATGCCCGCTTCAACAAGAGCATCTACCCGAGCGCTCAATTCATCTTTTACCTCAGTAACAACTTCCCGATAATTACTCTTTTCCATCATATTTGCGGAATGGCCGCGCCAATGCATCGCTACATACTTAACTTTGCTCTCTGCGATGACTGAAGCCATATTTATATCTGCTAGGCCGCCACTTACATCATTAATAAAGTGAGCTCCGAGCGAGATCGCTGCCTTCGCTACGTTCGCACGCATGGTGTCGACGCTTACAGTCGCGCCCAATGCCAGTGCTTCTTTTATGACTGGCAGCACGCGCGCCAACTCTTCATCCTCTGAAACTCGCTCAGCTCCAGGCCGGGTAGATTCACCGCCGATATCGATGATATCTACCTGTTCGGCGAGCATCTCTTCTACTCTTATCAAGGCATCGCGAGTTGAAAGATATTTTCCGCCATCTGCAAAAGAGTCAGGCGTGATGTTAAGAATCCCCATGACAAGAGTTTTCGCCACGATAACTCCTATTACCTACCGAGAATCAGACTTAGCGCCTCTGCACGCGTCGTCGGATCGCGAAGAATTCCACGAACTGCGCTGGTAGTTGTTCGCGTTCTTGGTTTCTTAGCTCCCCGCATGGACATACATAAATGCTCTGCATCAATAATAACTATTGCTCCTGCAACTTCGAGTATTTCAACAAGTGCATCAGCGATCTGAGTCGTTAATCTCTCCTGCACCTGTGGTCTTCTTGCAAATAAATCAACTACTCGTGCTAATTTTGATAATCCAGTTATTCGTCCCGACTCACCGGGGATGTATCCAATATGAGCAAGCCCGTGAAATGGGGTCAAGTGATGCTCGCAATGTGAGTAAAGCTCAATATCTCGCACGATAATTAATTCTCGATGGCCTGCATCAAAGGTGGTAGTGAGAACTTCCTCTGGGGATATCCACAAACCAGCAAAATTTTCTTGTAGTGCGCGAGCCACACGTGCTGGCGTATCTTTCAAACCATCTCGATTTGGATCTTCACCAAGAGCCAGAAGTAACTCTTTGACAGCCCGTTCTGCCCGATCTTTATCGAATGGCGCGCTTGCCTTACCCTCAAATGGTGAAGTGAACGAAATTGGAGTGATTTCATCCATTCTGTGGCTTCTTAGATTTCTCAAAAACTACCGGTGGTTGCTTGGAAGGCTTACGATCCTTTGAGCCAGTCCAAGGCTTTCGCGCTGGCCACTCTTTCACATTAGCGAAAATCCCAGCTACTTCTTCCTTCTCTAAAGTTTCTCGTTCCATTAACTCTAATACCAATTTATCGAGCGTCTCACGATTAACTTCGAGAATTTCGTAGGCTTCTTGATGTGCATTATCAATTAAATTACGGACTTCTTCATCGACAATAGCTGCAATTTCTTCAGAATAGTCTCGCTGATGTCCATAGCTCATACCAACAAAAGGTTCGCCCGTTGCGGAGCCAAGTTTGATTGTTCCGATTCGTTCACTTAGACCGTATTCCATAACCATAGCCCGAGAGAGTGCAGTAGCTTTTTCAATATCATTTGCAGCGCCAGTTGTGGGATCATGGAAAATTAATTCTTCTGCTGCACGTCCACCTAACGTATAAGCCAATTCATCTAGCATTTGGTTGCGAGATTTCGAATACTTATCTTCATCGGGTAGTACCATCGTATATCCGAGTGCACGGCCTCTTGGCATGATAGTAATTTTTTGAACGGGATCAGTATTTGGCAGAGCGTGCGCTACCAGTGCGTGCCCACCTTCATGATAGGCAGTAATCAATCGCTCTTTTTCATTCATCAAGCGGCTAACTTTTTGTGGTCCAGCCATAACGCGATCAATTGATTCACCAAGAGCTTCATTTGTTACCTCGTCGCGATTCTTTCGTGCAGTCAGGAGCGCTGCTTCATTGATGACATTTGCCAAGTCAGCTCCAGTAAAACCTGGCATTCGACGGGCAAGATTTAATAAGTCAACATCCGCGGCTAGTGGTTTATTGCGAGCGTGAATTTTAAGTATTGCTTCTCGACCCTTTAAATCTGGTCTATCGACCGGGATTTGTCGATCAAAGCGGCCTGGACGCAGTAACGCAGGATCAAGAATATCTGGTCTATTCGTCGCAGCAATCATGATCACTGAACCATTTGCTTCGAAACCATCCATCTCTACAAGAAGTTGGTTGAGCGTTTGTTCCCGTTCATCATGTCCACCACCCATGCCGGCGCCACGGTGTCGGCCAACTGCATCAATCTCATCGACAAAAACAATTGCCGGTGAGTTCGCTTTAGCTTGAGCGAACATATCTCGTACTCGCGCAGCGCCAACACCAACAAACATTTCCACAAAATCTGATCCAGATATCGAGAAAAACGGCACGTTAGCCTCTCCGGCAACAGCACGAGCTAACAGTGTTTTTCCGGTGCCCGGTGGACCATATAGCAAGACACCTTTGGGGATTTTTGCCCCCAATTTCTGATATTTAGTCGGATCGACGAGGAAATCTTTTATCTCCTGGAGTTCTTCAATCGCTTCATCTGCCCCTGCCACATCTGAAAACTTGGTTTGAGGCTTATCTTTTTCATTCAGCTTTGCCCGCGAGCGGCCAAACTGAAAAGCTCGCCCACCACCCTGTGACCGAGAAATTAAATAGAAAAAGATAAATGCAATAAATACGAATGGAACAATTGTAATTAAGAGTGAAACTAAAAGTGATTGTCTAGCGACTTTTACATTCCACTTATTAGGGGGTGGATTCTCACTAAGAATTTTTACAAGGTCACTCTCTTGATTTGCTAAATATGAAGCTTGAAGCTTTGAAGCATCTGAAATCTTTATTCCACTTTTTAGCACAACACGAATTTGTTGTTCTTGCGCTAAAAGAAGAGCTGAATCAACTTGCCGTGCCGTTATTGCGCCAATAATTCTCTGGGTTTCTACTTCCTTGAAAGAATTTCCAATATTGGAAATTTGGGAGTAACCAAAGAAGGTGAGCATTGCAAGAAGAACCCATGTGATTGGATTCTTAAATGCCTTTGAAAAACGCTTTTTCATGATTAACTATGAATACATTTTCGGCGCAAGAACTGCCACGCAATCGAGGTTTCTATACTTCTCTGAAAAATCCAAGCCATACCCAACAACAAAAGCTGGCGGGATATCAAATCCAACATATTTCACATCTACATGTACCTTTGCTGCCTCTGGTTTTCTAAATACGGCAAAGATTTCGACAGATTTTGCTCCGCGGGAGAGCAAATTTGTTTGGAGCCATGAAAGTGTTAACCCTGAATCAACAATATCTTCCACGATGATAACTTCTCGACCTGTTATATCTCGATCTAAATCTTTCAAGATACGCACGACGCCACTCGATTTCGTTCCAGATCCGTAAGATGAAACCGCCATCCAATCCATCTCTACATGGCGCTGCATTGCGCGGGCAAGATCTGCCATCGCCATAACTGCCCCTTTCAGTACGCCAACTAATAACAAGTCTCGATTGCCATAATCTTTTGAAATCGCAGCAGCTATCTCAACAATTCGATCATGAATCTGTTCGCGCGTTGCAACAACTTCTGTGATGTCATCTTTGACTCGTTCTAGGTCCACCGTGGCGCCACTCCCGTTCTCTATCTACTCCCGTGAGAGCGCTAGTCTGCCCGACTCTCGCCGGGCTGTAACGCCGGCGGGCAGGGCAACCGCCCCTTGGCCGTGCCAGTCACTGATGAGGGCATCGACCCAATCGAGCTGTTCGGCGGAGATTCGGTTGGCTCCTAACCGAGATATCGCGCGACGTATCACCCGCTTTCGGAGGGCAACAGGTAGTTTTTCCAGAAGCACCACCTCAATCTTCGTTGGATCCGGGATGGTGGTGAAAATCTCTTCTGAGAGCAGATCCAGCGCATCCGAATCTTCTCGAAAAATTCGCGCTGATCGAGCGAGCGCTTCTTTGATACCCGGCCCAATTAAAGATTCCATTAGCGGCAATATCTGTGTGCGAATTTTTACTCGCGTGAAACGCTCATCCTCATTATGAGGATCGCTCCAATATTCAATTCCTACCTCAACACAGGCGTTGACCACCTCTTCACGAGTGATGGCGAGGAAGGGACGAATATAAAGGCCACTGTGTGTGGCCATACCAGCAAGAGATTTAGTTCCTGAACCTTGTGTAAGCCCAAGTAGCACACTTTCTGCAAGATCGTCTTGGTTATGTCCAAGGAAAATCGCACGAGCATCTAAAGTCTGAGCACAGGAATTAAGTGCTGCATAGCGAGCGCTTCGCGCATCTGCCTCTAAACCATCTTTTTTCATAACTTGTACTGAGACCACGTCTACATTTGAAATTCCCATCGCCAATAATTTATTTTTAGTCGCGTTGGCAATATTGGACGGCACCACCAGAAACGGCAACAATCACATGATCACCAGGAGTTATTCCGTGCAGCGCCTGTCTGACCGCAAGGCGAGCTTTTGTGATCATGGCTATAGCCTAGACCTGAGGCTAGACCCGACCACCAAATGGAATAAGTCCAGGAATTGAATAGATCGAGCTATATAAAAGACCCATACGAGTGTTGTGTGCCTCCCACATCATGCCATTTCCAGCGTAAATTGTGATGTGGTGAATTGTGCTGATATCTGCTCTGTAGGAGTAGAAGATTAAATCTCCGGGTTGCAACTCGCTAATCGGTACCCGCTTAGTCCAGCTATAATAAATTCTGGAGTTGACGCGATCCCAACCTGGATAACCCAAACCCGCAGAGCGATATGCGGCGAAAACTAGTCCGGAGCAATCAAAACTGTTAGGTCCTTGACTTCCCCAAACGTATGGTTTACGAGCAAGCACTTGCTTTCGAGCGAATTCAACGGCTTTGGCGCGAATATCTTCATTTGATCTGATGGTAGTCCGGCCATTACTAAAGCCGATTCCATTAACAGGCCAAATCTTCGCTTGGCCAGATGTTTGCTCCGCACGTTCTGCAAGAGCTTCTTCCAGAATTGCGAGTTGACGTTGTTGCTCTAACGTCACTCTCTTTTTGCGAGCGCTAAGAAGTTCAGCTAACAACTTCTCCTGCATTTTTTGAAGTTTCTTTACCTCTTCTTCTTGCGCAGTTCTAGCCTGATCTGCTTCCTTCTTTGCTTGAGCAACTCGCGCGGTGGCATCAGCTTGTTCCTTCCGCGCTGCTACGGCTGCGGCTCGTGCTTGTTCGGCTTCAATTTTTGATAACCGCGCCGTTTCTTCCGCAACTTTAAGTCGCAAGAGTATTGAGCTGTTATTTTCACCAACAGCATCGAGAGTTGATAGTCGGTCCATTAAATCTTGTGGCCCATCAGCATGAAGTATCGAATCAAAATCGGTAAATCCAGAGCCCATGATGTAGGCATTTGCAGCAACTCTGCCAATGTGATCCTTGGAAGTCATTACTGCTGCCTGAGCCAGATTAGATTTCTTAATTGCGGCGTCTTCCTTCTTCTGTGCTGCTTGTGCTTTTTTCGTTGCAATTTCTAATTTCTTCAACTCTTGCAAGTAACGATTTCGAGCTGCTACTGCTTTGGCAGTTAAGACTCTTAGTTGATTGGAAGCGGCCGCTAGTTCAGCTTTCGCTTTATCGGCAGCAACTTTCTTCGCTGCCTCTCTCGCTTTAGCCTCATTAATCTCCGCGATAGTTGGCTTCCGCGTTTTTGCATCAGCGCTTGTCAGCGGTGCGATGAGACCTATGGTCGTTAGCAGGGTGAGGGAGAGCAAACTGGATAATGCGCGCTTTCGTAACACGGGCACTCTCGCTCTCATAGCCGCAGGAAGGGGAATTATCGGCTCATCTAGCTACAAGGATAAAACAAGGGAAGGCAAAATCGCTGGATTAACACCGGTGTGGGCATCAACGCTTCACATCGATAGTTGCGTGGTCGGTTACACATGAAGGCAGGCCAGACTAGCGCCAACTCAATTATTCGCGGATGCAACATCACTTTTATTTGGGGGTGCTTTTACTGAAGCAGGCGATATCTTTCACGGAAACACATACCACTTATGCCATTGTTAGACAGGCTGCTGCCACAAGAGCTAGAACTACTCCGATATTTTGAACTAGTTTTAATTTCTCATGAAGCACGTATCGAGCTAACAGCGCTGTTGCTGCTGGATACAGTGATGCGAGAACCGCATTCAATCGAAGTAGGAAGAAAGCGAAGACAAAGAGAAATCCAAACCATCGAGCAATTGTTGAAGTCCAGATCCCTTGATTAGTAGGCGCCAATCCTAGGACCGTTAAATACGAACCGATTAAAAAACCACTTGATACACAAATAGCGAGCGTGCTAAGAGATATCCGCTGTGAAGTATCGCTCTTCTGTTCTTGACTTACGAGGATTACCGAAAGTGCAGCAAGCCCCATGCCGAAAAAACCAATTCCTGATACCTGATCGCCGCGAAGCAGGCCTGTGATAACTGGGACGAGACCGGCCATCAAAGCGGTGATAGGTGAGACTATTCCCATAGGTCCGCGACTAAGTGCGATATACAGCAATGCAATTGCGGGAACGCCGAAGAAGGCGGCGAAAAAACCGTAAATAAAAGAATCTTGATTAATCTCACCCGGAATGAGAAAAAAAGCGAAAATTGTGACCGCTATCGCTCCTGAAAGGTAGGAGATAGGCAAAACCCGAGCAATTTGAGTTTTCCGCGAAGCTAATCCACCTAAAAAATCCGCAACGCCCCATGTTGCACTTGAGATCAGCGCTAGAAGTGGTCCCACTAGACTCCTCGTGTTCTCCTGTGTGAGCGCACAATACGTGCGCATGATGTGAAAGCGAAGGACACATGACAAACGAGCCAGGTGCGGGGGAATTCTATCCCTTTGTTGGCGTGGGTCCCCATCCAAAACCATGGCCTGTCGGTGAAAAATACGACCAAGAGCTCTTAGCAAATGGCGATCAACGTAATGTCCTTGATGAATACCGCTATTGGAGCGTTGATGCAATTGTCGCAGATTTAAATAGAAAACGTAATCCACTTCACATTGCTGTTGAAAACTGGAAGCACGATTTAAATATTGGATCACTGATTAGAACTGCGAATGCATTCAATGTGGCCGGGATTCACATAGTTGGAAAACGCGACTGGAATCGCCGCGGAGCAATGGTCACCGATCGCTATATGACTGTGCATCATCACTCTACTGTCGCTGAGTTTGCGGAGTGGGCTAAAAAAGAGAAACTTCCGATAATCGGCATTGACAATATTGAAGTAAGCAAACGATTAGAAAATCGGCCACTTCCTAAAAACTGTGTTTTATTTTTTGGTCAAGAAGGTTCTGGAATGTCAGAAGAAGCTGTTTCGATTTGCGAAGTTGTGCTTGCCATTGAGCAATATGGTTCAACTCGCTCGATAAATGCCTCTGCCGCTGGCGCTATTGCCATGTATGCCTGGGGCCTACAGCATCTCTCACCAAAAAACAGCGATAACGATATTCGTTAAGGTGAGTAGACCGACCGCCGCCCAAGCAGTAGCGTCTCCTTGACCTGAAGCCTTAACCTTCTTCCTGCTCGTATATCCAAGAATTAGAATGACTACCACGATTAGTAACTTCACTGCCATTTTTCCATTATTAAATAGTGGAAAGGCATTTGAATCTTGCTCATTTAATGGGTAGCGAATTCCCACCATAGCAATTCCAGAAATTAGCGAGAGCAGAGCTCCATGCAGCATTCCACGGGTAATCTGCTTAGAAGCGGAAGTCATTTGTGCGAGAAACCCACCAAATAAAGAGGCAAGACCAACAAAGTGCAGGACAAGAAAAATATTTCCTACTGCTTCCATTACCTTCTCCTTACCACTCTGACGCGACCCTGAGCAATCGCACTTCCGATAAGCACAATTAAACCGCCTAATGGCTCATTCCAAGTCAACGGCTCACCGAGCAATAGAAATCCAAGGATTACTGCGACCAGCGGCGTTATATAAGTGACGGTGCTTGCTAATGAAGGCCCTGCAAGTTCTACATTTCTAAAATTCCAAATGTATGCAATACCAGTCCCCAGAACTCCAAGCGCAAGAATTGATAAGAGCGCCTCGAGAGAAATTTCATACGAATGAAATCCATTAAGCAGGAAAAATGGAAAGAGGGTTAAAGCAGAAAGAGATACTTGGGTGGTTGCTAAAATTTCCGGTGAGAGTTTCCTGGGAATGATGTATTTCGACGAGAAAGGGTAAGAGGCTCCGTAACATAAAACTGCCAACAATAAGGCAATAATTGCACTAGCGGATGTTTGACCAATAGTTTGACCAACGACTAGTACGATCACAACACCAAAAAATCCAAGAATGATTCCAAAAACCTTCTCAAAACTTAATCGCTCACTTCGAAAAACGATCATAATCATCAAAATACTCATGATTGGAGTTAGCGCATTCATAATTCCGGCAAGAATTGAGGAAACTTGCTCTTGTGCATAAGCAAAAAGAATCCCAGGAAATACATTTAGCAAAAGACCCATCACCCATAGTTGAAGAAATAATAAATAGTCCCTATTAATTCTCATCTTTCTACGAAGAAGGACTACCCACAAGGCTAGCGCTCCTAGCGCACATCGAAAAAAAGCAACTCCCACCGGCGTTAGAAAAGTCAGCGACTTTTCAATGAAAAGAAAGGAGGCTCCCCAAACAATTCCTAGCGCAAGATATGACGTAATCCAACCTTTACTCCCGCTGACTTCGTTCGCTTTACTCATTTTGAAATTCTTGCTCGTTGCGTGATTGCATTTCCTAAAATCACGATAACGCCTCCGATGGGTTCATTCCATGTTAAGGGTTCATTTAACACAATGACTCCCGCAACTACCGCAACAATCGGTGAAACAAAATTTACTGTGGCTGCAACGGAACTGCCGACAAGAGCGACAATTCGGTAATTCCAAGCAAATGCAAAACCAGTTGAGAAAATACCGATAATTGAAATAGCAAAAATAGGAGCTACTGAGAAATCATACGAATTAAATCCATATAAAATAAATGTGGGCAGTAAAACAAGTGCGGCGATAGTTACCTGTATGGTGGCAAGAGCCACCGGTGGATATTTTTTAGGAGCAATGTATTTTGCGATGATTGGTGGAACTAAAAAGCTAAAAGTATTCCAAAAATTTGCATCGGCTTTACTGGTTCATGTTTAAATAACAATATTGTAAAAAGCACTGCGAACATTGGCGACATGGCATTGATGATGCCGGTCAACGATGAGGTGACTTGAGTCTGAGCAAAGGGGACGATGACTACTGGAATGATGTTGGAACAAAGTCCAATTAGAAAAATCCAGCCAAAGACTGAACGATCGCGTGGAATCGAAATCTTCTGGTAGAACAAGTAACCCCACAGCACCATGGCCCCTAGTAAGTTCCGCACAAACGCGATGCCAAAGGGACTGAAAACGGGGAGTGCAATCTCGATAAACATGAATGACAAGCCCCAGGTTAGGCTGAGCAAAAGGTAGGGCACCAACCATTTCCTGCTTTTCAACAGCGCTCCCTAGTTATCTTGGGTGTCATTTTTTTCACTGCACTCAAGTGCCGTAAGATGAAAATACTGGAATACTTGAGGGCGTAATCTTACTCGTGCAAAAAGCAGAAAAGGGAAGTGTTGCTGTGGAACAGCTTAAAAGTTGGATTAATGGGATTGAAGTTAGCGCCAAAAGTGGCCGCCATGGCGATGTATTTAATCCAGCCCTAGGAACTGTTTCCAAAAATGTTCAATTTGCCGACGTTGAAACTATTGATTCGGCCATTGCGAATTCGAAAAGCACTTTCGCTTCATGGAGCCAAACATCACTTACTAAGCGAACTCAAATCCTTTTTGCCTTTCGACATTTACTAAATTCGAAGAAAGAGGATCTAGCGGCGATCATCACTTCAGAACATGGAAAAGTTCTATCTGATGCTCTTGGCGAAGTTACGCGCGGTTTGGAAGTAGTGGAATTCGCTTGTGGTATCCCACATCTATTAAAAGGTGGTTACTCGGAGGGTGTATCACAAGGCGTAGATGTTTATTCCATTCGTCAACCTCTTGGAGTATGCGCCATCATCTCACCATTCAATTTTCCTGCAATGGTTCCGATGTGGTTCTTCCCTGTTGCCATAGCTGCTGGGAACACGGTAATCATCAAGCCAAGCGAGAAAGATCCATCTGCCGCTAATTTCATTGCAAAGCTTTGGAAAGAAGCAGGTCTGCCTGATGGAGTCTTTAACGTAGTTCATGGAGACAAAGTTGCAGTAGATCGATTGCTCGAGCACCCAGATATCGCATCAATATCTTTTGTCGGTTCTACTCAAATTGCGAAATACGTGTACGAGAATGGTACTAAACATGGTAAAAGAGTGCAGGCGCTTGGTGGCGCAAAGAATCACATGCTGGTACTCCCCGATGCAGATTTAGATTTAACCGCAGACTCTGCAATTAATGCTGGCTTTGGATCGGCTGGTGAGCGTTGCATGGCAATTTCCGCTGTGGTCGCAGTTGATCCGATAGGCGATGAGTTGGTTAAGAAAATTCAAGATCGAATGAAAAAACTTAAAACAGGGGATGGTACTAAAGGCACTGACATGGGACCGCTAGTCACCAAAGTCCATCGCGACAAAGTTGCTTCTTACGTCGAAGCGGGCATAAAAGAAGGCGCAATTCTTGTTGAAGATGGTAGAAATATTGAGATTGATGGTGTTAGCGGCGGATTTTGGTTAGGACCAACACTTTTTGATCATGTAACTTCATCAATGTCTATTTATAAAGATGAAATTTTTGGCCCAGTGCTCAGTGTGATTCGAGTGAAAAGTTATGAAGAGGGCTTGAACCTTATAAATGCCCATCAATATGGGAATGGCACTGCGATCTTTACCAATGATGGTGGAGCTGCGCGGAAGTTCCAGAATGAAGTTCTGGTGGGAATGGTGGGAATAAACGTGCCAATCCCAGTTCCCGTCGCTTACTACTCCTTTGGTGGCTGGAAAAATTCACTCTTTGGAGATTCTCACGCACATGGAACTGAAGGAGTTCACTTCTTCACCCGCGGCAAAGTAGTCACTAGCCGTTGGCTTGACCCAAGCCACGGTGGAATAAATTTAGGTTTCCCACAAAATTAATTGCTATTCAACCTAACGAGTAGTGTCGACCACAATCTTGAAGGCATTCTTATCATTGAGTAGTCGGTCGAAACCTTTCGTCACGACTTCATTAAGCCCGATGACATCAGTTAACAGCGGTTTGGTATCAATTGACTTGCCAGCAAGAAGAGCAATTGCTGCAGCAACATCGACATCCCACATATGCGCTGCAGTCCCTTGAATTCTCTTCTCACTCAAAACAAAATTTAGTAAATGAAAACTCTCTTCTTCAGGCCTAAAGCCAACTAGAATCAAAGTGCCAGCATTTCTAATCTTCTCGAGAGATTTTGCTGTAGTGCCTTTAACTCCCGAACATTCAAGAAGCGAATCAAATTCATCATAATGCGCCCACTCTTTTTCAATCAGTGGATTTAGCGTTTCGAATCCGAGAGCACGGCTAACTTCTTGACGCACTGGATTTGGTTCATACACAACAACTTGAGCAGCGCCAAAAGAGCGAGCAACTTGGGCAATTAATAAACCAACTGTGCCTCCACCAGTGACTGCAACTTTTGTCCCAGGAATAAAAGGAACCTTATTTAGCGCACGAACAGCAACTGACATCGGCTCTGCAAATACTGCAACATCTGCCGGTACATGCTTTGGCACTTCGACCCAACGAGTTGGATCAGTAGCCATGAACTCAGCCATGCCGCCATCACAAGTAAGCCCAATACACTCGTAACTCTTGCAGATTCCCTCTTCATGTCTATTGCAGTAGTAGCAATTCCCGCAACCAACGATTCCATCGGGAATCACTAGCGTTCCTGGCTTCAATTTTCCAAATGGATCGTCGATAACCCGTCCAAGATATTCATGGCCGATGATCATCGGCATTCGATGTTTAGGAACAATTACTGGACCGATTAAGTACTCTTCTAAATCTGTTCCACAAATACCTACTCGTTCCATCGCAACAAGAGTGTGGCCATTAGGAACTTGAGGATTTGGTACCTCTTCAATTCTCAAGTCTTTTGGTCCATGGAATCTCGCTGCGCGCATTATGCCCCTACCTTACTTTTGATAACTTGCAGAAGTCCCTCGACCGAATCTTTCACCATTTCTAAGACCTTTTCAAAGGCTCGCTCAGCTAAACCATAAGGGTCCGGAACTTCTAGGCCCTTTGCCTGCTCAGACTTTGGATTGATATGGCAGAGAGTTGGATCGAATTGCCGCAAATAGAAGACCTTTCTCGCGAGGTCCAAGTTTGGCGCTAATTTCAAAACATCTCGGTAATTACTGGAATCCATTACCAATATTAAATCTCGTGAAGGAAAAAACTCTTCTGTGAACTGTTGCGCGATATGCTCATATTCATACCCTGCTTTTCGCCACGTTGCTTCAGATGAGAAATTGGGCCCTTCGCCAACATGCCATGAGCCCGTCCCTGCACTATCAACTACAAGTTCAACAGGTTTAACTTCATGAGCGCGGTTATTTAACACAGCTGCAGCCATTGGTGATCGACATATATTCCCAAGGCAGACCATCGAAACTCGCAATCGGCTCTTGCTTTCTAAATTCAAAGCTTCTAATTGCAGATGGACTGAATCATCAAAGTTCATAGAACAAAAGATAACGTACGCTGATAGATTTCAGTTATGGAAACATGGCGTACATTCGGTGGTGGGATAGGTGTGCTCTTGGTTCTTATCTACGCAATTGGGTCAAGTTTCTGGGTTGGAAATAATTCAAATTGGTACTACTCACTCAATCGTCCGTTTTGGCGACCGCCGAGTTGGAGCAAGCCCATCTTTAATCGAGCAGGCGAATGAGCATAAAAAGGTGCTTGACGCTATTTTGAGTAATGACGAGCGAGTATTAAATACGGTATTAGGAGAGCACATCGTCTTGAGCGTTTTAATTCGCTTGAATAAATAGGGTAAGTGGGCTGCCTCCAGAGCAGCTTAAGTTCATGACATCACCACAAAGCCTTGGGTTTTAGATAAGAGAGAAATGCTGGTAATTCCATCTGGACCAGGTATCGGAATCGAATTGGATGCTGAGAAGGTTGAGAAATATAGCGGCGTTACTAATTTAATTTCTTAATTAACTTTCTCGACCCGCTACGTTAAATCTTTCTATATCCTGAAGGACACTTGCTGGTTTCGCAGTCGTCCCTACTTGAGCTTTCTGAACCAGTTTTATTCGGATAGTTGGGCTGGAAAATGTGAAGTTCTTGGCGCTCAGATAAAGCCATTGACCATTCGAATCCTGACGAAGTGATTCGGTTGCGACATCTTGGACGCCGCCCTCGCTCGAGACCACAGATATTGATGCAGATAGTGGCGCATTGGAGAATCCATAGAGGCAACGTGCAAATTCAGAGCGAAGTGCTAAATCATACGATCCTTTAAAAAGCGTTTTCCCATCCGCAAGAAAATGCGCCCCGCCAACTCGGTAATTCAAGAACGCCCCATCAAATGCAGGTGGAGTAGGTTCGTATGTAGGTGCGTTTGTCGTCACTAATCCCAAGATTCTACTTTTATCTTTGTAACAATCACTCCCTGATCCGAGTCCCAGCCCTGAGCCAAATCGCCAAATCGAGGTGACTATTTCTCCTGATTGAACCAAATTATTAAACGCTAGAAAATCATTCATTGCATATTGTGGCCAAGAACCAAGATCAATTGTTTCCGCACTCGCAATGTCGATAGCAGCCAAGTTTGCCCGCCGTTGATTCCAATACTTAACTAAATCTGGGTATTTTGATAAGTCACTCTTGGGAACAAAAGCGTGAATGCTAGGCACATCGATTGGGCTAGCTTCGACCCGAAGAGCATTTAGTGTCTTTGATATTGGCGTCACTTCCATTGAAACATCTTGCATTCTTCCGAAGAGAAATCCAGTTAATGAATTATCCATTCTTACGGTGAGCGCTACTTTTGTACCAGGCAAGAAATCTGTAATTGCAGCACAACTACTGTTTTCTATCCAAAGACATTGATCTTCAGGATTGCCGGAACGTAATTTTACTGGAAAAACATTTGCTGAAAAATTTCCTAGTTCAAACGAGCATAATTTTGTATCTGTGAGGCAGGCTTTATTTCGCATATTTTGAAGATCTAAGTGAACTTGGACTGCAAATTGATTAACACCAAGTGCATTTAGAGTACTTTTTGAATTCCAAAGGCTTATTCCGCCACCAAACGGAGTGCCACGACTCTTGCTTGCGGCAAATTTAGCCGAGGGCACTTCGTAACTAAGTGTTGCAGGTTCCAGTTTGCCATCTGCATTAGATAACTGAAGAGAATCAACACATAGCTCCCCTTCATTTAACTCACACGGTGGGAGGATAAAATTTGCAGCGATGGAATCTGCGGAGGCACAGGCAGGATCATCTACTGAAGTACATGAGATGCTGCGGGTATAAAGACCTGAAGAAGCACCTTCTGCATAGGAATAACCTGAAACCCAAGACTTTTCTCGCACACCTGGCGTAAATGCTTCAGTTGAAGAGAATCCGAGTGACGGCACTTTCGGCCACCAGGATCGTTCTACTGGAAACGCGGCATGCGCCGGGAGGATTGTTGTAACCAGAAATACAAGAGCCACAAGTGATGCGTGGAATTTTCTTGTCTTCATAGCGAAAGATTACATATTAATTTCATCTACGTACAAACTTAGGCAAAGTGAATATCGAGCCGGCCTACCGGATTCGAATTGCGCTGGTGGGGCCGCCTCCGGGATTTGAACCCGGGACCTACGCATTACGAGTGCGTTGCTCTACCCCTGAGCTAAGGCGGCAGGTTTTAATTCAGATTTAATCAAGGCGAAAGCTGATTCGAAATCTTCGCCAATCCATTCTCGAACTCGCTCTGGATCGCCAGCAATCTCAAGTTTCTCAATCTTGGCAACAGCTTTAGCCTCTTTGGAAGGATGATCATCGGTAAGCCATTCGATAAAGAATGGTAATTGTCGGTCTTCTAACGTTCCTAAAACGCCAACTTGTTTCCAATTCAAATCGCTGCCATCTGGACGGCGACGATTGCCATCGACGCTCTCACGACCAAGTCGTTTTTCAAATGTAGAAATATCATTTACCGAAAGAACCCAAGTTAACAATCCGCCACCATCTTGCGCACGCTGTGAGACAACTTTCCCAAAGGCAGATGCATCTGCAGCAGGATGATCCAGTGGGCAAACAATCTCGAAGTAACGTCCGCCTTGAAGGGGAAGTGTGAAATTACGGGTACCAAAACGAGGATGAATACCGCCATCCATGAAACCTGCGCCCAAGCGCGAACCGATTCGTTGAACCTCATCGATGAGATGGTCATGTGACGCGACATAAGAGATGTGGTCTAGATGCACGAGGTAAATCCTGCCCTATCCGAAGGGGTGCTCTTGACCACCTCTTTTTCCCGCTCTTCCCGCAACTAAAGGGAGCAGCGGAGCGGGCGGGCGGGCAACTTTCCCGTGAGCAAAAAGATATCGACCGCGCCATCAACGCAGGTAGAGCCACGACCATGGCCGGTATGGCCATCACCATCTGCAGTAATCAGATATGCAGAGGGGAATCTGGCGGTTACCTCAGTAGCCCAGCTATATGGCGTTGCGGGGTCTCGCGTTGTGCCAATCACGACAAAATCCGGAGCGCCTTTACCGTTAAGTGGGACAGGTGGGCGGACCGGTTCGTAAGGCCAGTAATGACAAGGCAAAGTTGACCATGCGATGTACGGTCCAAAATGCGGTGCAAAGCTCGCAAAACGCTCTGCATCTGCAGCCAAACGCTTCGGGCTCGCATCATCTGTTCGATCGAGACAATTGACGATATATGCAATCTCATTTTCGTTCGATGGGTAGCGACCCTTCGCATCTCGGACAACGTAGCTATTAACCAAATCAAATAGCTTTCCGCCTTTACCTTTATAAACATCTTTCAACGCCTTATTGAGTTCAGACCAACCGGTTTCGGAATCATAGAGTGAGGCAACCATTGCTAGAACGAGAATAGATTCGGTAGCTATCCGACCATCTTTACCGCTCAACGGTTCTTTTGCCACTAAATCTTGTAAACGCGTGATTTCATCACGAGCTTGCTCTAACGTTCCTTGAAAGAAACAATCTTTTTTACCTATACAATCGGTTAAAAATGCATCAAGAGCAATTTCAAAGCCAAGGGCCTGAGCCTTATTTAATTCATTTGCATTAAGATTTGGATCGACCACTCCATCTAGAACGAAACGGCCGACATTCTTTGGAAACATACTGGTATAGACAAGTCCTAAATATGTGCCATAACTCTTTCCAAGAAAATTAAGTTTCTCATCACCAAGTACTTTGCGCATCAGATCCATATCGCGCACTACATCTACAGAGCCAAGATATTTAAGGCGTTCACCTAATTTCTCTTCGCATCGAGTGGCGAGAAGTTTTGATGCCTCCTCTAAAGTCGACAAACTGAGCCCAGCTACCGGCGGTCCATTTGCTTCGATCAATTTGTCAGTTTCACTATTGGTAAGACACCGCTCTGCTGAACTACCGCCAACTCCTCGAGGATCAAAACCCACTATGTCATATGCGCTAAGGATTTTCTTGCTCACAATATATTCGGCTGCGTAACCATATTGCACACCTGATGCTCCGGGGCCACCGGGATTTACAAAAAGCGAGCCCAACCTCTTTTTCTTATCAGTAGCTGGATATTTCACCAATGCCAACTGCATTCTCTCTCCACCAGGATTAGAATAATTAACTGGCACTGTTACATCGGTGCAGAGAAAAGGACCGCCACATTTAACCCATGTTAACTTTTGATTTTGATATTGAGAAAAGCTCCAGCCGCCACTACTTTGGCTTCGATAGAAAAATAACGTTGCAGCCGTGACGAGAACTGCAGTAAATGCCGCTATTTTCCGCTTATTTATGACCATTTAGAAACGGACTTTCAAAAATAGCGCTTCAAGAGCCAGCAATGGAGCGACGTTAAATTTAAGGGCCCGACGAGTAGCCATGATTTCTTCCCATCGCTTCATAACGCCTTCACTATCGCTAGAAGCAGCCCGTTTTTCAATATCAATGCGAAGATGTTCATTGATCAGTTCTAAAGAATCACTAGCGCCCATTTGAATACTGAGAACATCACGATATGCAGATGCAATATCTAGTAATGCGCGGTCAATAGAATCTCGGGTGGCGCGAGTCACTCGTGACTTCTGCTCTTTTTCTAAATCTTTTAGCGCTTTACTCGAGCCACTTGGCGCACCTTTCCCAGTACCACCTGCGCCAAGGGCAATAGCTAATTCCTCCCGCTCAATTTCATCTCGTTCACTCGCTTCACTTGCAGCCTCAAGAGCAGCTATCTCCATGAGTCGAGCGGCTCCTGACATAGCTCCCGCTACATCATGTAATTCCAATGCGAACTTAATAATTTCATCTCGACGAGCTCGTGACTCAGGTTCTCGCACCAAAAATCGAGCTCGGCCGATATGCCCTTGACTTGCCCGAGCAGCAAATGCCGCAATCTCTTTCGTGACTTCTTCTTCACGAACAAGTAATTGAGTTATTGCTGATGTACTGGGGGTAACAAGCGCTACTTGTCTACAACGCGATCTAATTGTGGGCAGGACATCTTCAACTGTTGGAGCGCAGAGAAGCCAGATTGTTCGCGCTCCTGGCTCTTCGATCGCTTTCAACAGCGCGTTGGCTGCACTTTCAGTTAAGCGTTCGGCATCTTCAATGATCACCACTCGAAATGCGCTCGAACTCGGCTCCCACGAT
>RFXN01000031.1 GCA_009921625.1 Candidatus Fonsibacter lacus
TTCGTTGCCCATGCGGTGAAAGTACGCACAGCTACTGCGCGACGAGCGATAGTGGTTCTTGCTCCGCCCTTGCTCTGTTGTGAGGCTAACCAGGACCTGATTGCTGCAAGAGTAAGTTGATCTACAGAAGTAATTCCAAGTTCAGCGCTGTGTACAAAAAGCGCAGTGATATCTCCAAGGTATGCGCGAATCGTGTGCTCTGAGAGGTTTCGTTGCAAGCGCAGATGCTCTTCATATTCCAATAAGCATTGCGTGATCATGTAAATAAGGTTACTCGGGCTTGATTCCTTTACGGAGTAAGCCATAGGTAACGGCCTCTTCAAGAGCCATTTCAGAGGCAGCAATTACGTTCTCGTGGACGCCAACTGTGGTCCACTCCCCCTCGCCATCGCTCGTTTCAACTAGAACGCGAGTGACGGCGCTCGTTCCTTGGCGCCCCTCAAGAATACGCACCTTGTAATCGGTGAGCTCTAGCGCAGAAAGTTCTGGATAAATACTCTCTAAGCCTTTGCGAAGCGCATTATCAATTGCATTAACCGGACCATTTCCTTCACCGGCAGCAATAAATTCTTTCTCGCGCGCTTTGATCTTCACCGTGGCACGAGAAATCACCGAAGAATCTGGGCGCCGCTCCACATTTGTCGACCATTCAAGAATAGTAAAGAAACGGACCTTCTCACCATTAATTGCTTCACGAAGTAGTAATTCAAAAGAAGCATCAGCGGCTTCAAAGGTGTAACCGCGCATCTCGAGTTCCTTAACCCGATCGACAACTTTGCCAACAAGTTCGCGATTAGCCCCCAGATCAATACCCATCTCTTGGCTCTTTAATTCCACCGATGCACGACCTGCCATATCGGAGACAAGCATTCGCATATCGTTACCAACATTCTCTGGCTCAGTATGTTGATAGAGCGCCGGATCCACTTTGATAGCGGAAGCATGAAGTCCAGCTTTATGCGCAAAGGCTGAGAGGCCTACGTAGGGTTGGCGTGGACTTGGCGCGATGTTGGTGACCTCTGCAACGGCATGAGAAATGCGGAAGGCCTCGCGAAGATTCCCTTCAGGAAGAACCGGTTTCTTATATTTCAATTCCAAGTTAGCAATAATCGAAACCAAATCTGCATTACCAGTTCGCTCACCATATCCATTGATCGTTCCTTGCACGTGGGTGGCACCAGCATCAATTGCAGCAAGCGAGTTTGCAATCGCGCAGCCCGTGTCGTTATGGCAGTGAATTCCTACTCGCGCACCGGTAAGAGCAAGGGCATCAGCGACCACATCAGCAATCTCTGTGGGGAGCATCCCGCCATTGGTATCGCAGAGCGCAGCCACATCAGCGCCTGCCTCCATCGCAACGCGAACGTCGCGCACCATCGCCAAGTTCTCATCGAGCGAGGTCTTTAGCGCAAGATCAACATGAAGATCATGCGACTTAGCAACAACAGTAATGATTGGCGCTTTCGAATCGATAAGCGCACGAACCTGCTCATCATCAGCCGCTTTTACATTTGGTCGACGTGTGGCGCCAAAGGCTACAAATTGCGCATTCTTAAATTGAATTTCCTTTGCCACGCGAGCAAAGAATTCGGTATCGCGTGGATTAGCCCCCGGCCATCCGCCTTCGATAAAACCAACGCCTAAATCATCTAAATGGCGAGCAATCACCAGCTTGTCATGAACCGAGAGATTTAACCCCTCTTGCTGCGCGCCATCGCGCAAGGTGGTGTCATAGATATGGAAAGCATCGCCCTGTGGCGAAGTAGGGGAAGAGGTTGGCGTGGCCATTAGAGCACGCGCTTCATCCAACCGTGCTTATCCGCAACAGTTCCATGTTGAATACCCAGTAAGTGTTCGCGCAACTTCATCGTTACGGGACCAGGCTTGCCATCACCAATGGTGAAATTACCTTTCGCGCTCTTCGCTTCGCCAATGCCGGAGATCACCGCAGCGGTACCGCAAGCAAAGACTTCAGTGATCTCGCCACTTGCCACACCTGCACGCCATTGATCAACTGAAATCATTCCCTCTTCCACGCTATAACCAAGATCTTTTGCAACGGTAAGAAGTGAGTAGCGCGTAATACCGGGAAGAAGCGTTCCGGTAAGTGATGGGGTAAAGACCGTTGCCTTGTCTCCACTTCCTTTGACGAAGAAGAGGTTCATGCCACCCATCTCTTCCACCCACTTACGCTCTACTGCATCAAGCCAAACAACTTGATCACAACCTTCTTGTGCTGCAGCTTTTTGTGCAACAAGAGAAGCTGCATAGTTCCCGCCGCATTTAGCTTCACCAGTACCTCCTGGTGCAGCGCGGACATACTCAGTGGAGATCCATACCGAGACAGGTTTTGCTGCATTGAAATATGCAGCAGCGGGCGTTGCAATCAAGAGATACATCGCTGCATTACTTGGACGCACGCCGAGCCCTACCTCTGATGCAATCATGAAGGGGCGAATATAAAGCGACTCCCCGGGGTTATTTGGCACCCACCCTGCATCCTGCTTCACTAATGCTTCAACAGTGGCCACAAAATCTCCGACCGGAAGTTCCGGAAGCGCCATTCGCTTTGCGCTCCGTGCAAAGCGCGCACCATTCTCCTCTGGACGAAAGAGGCAAATACCACCATCTGCTTGGCGATATGCCTTAAGCCCTTCAAAAATCTCTTGTCCATAATGAAAAACTGCCGTTGCCGGATCGAGCGTGATGGGGGCATAAGGGACTAGCTCTGCATTACTCCATCCATCGGCCTCGCTCCAATGAGCCACGACCATGTTGTCGGTGTAGTACTTACCAAAGCCAGGCGCAGCAACTCGCTCTGTACGAAGAGCATCAGGAACTGGCGTTGCGCTTGGCTTTACTTCAATCTTCATGGTGCTTCCTTTTTAGATTAGCGCCGCGATTGCAGAGCCGATATCGGTCGTGGAACGCCCTGGCTTACGTGATGCCAAGTCCTTCGCCACTGCAGCGTTAACTTCTGCTGCAGCTTGAGGATGTCCAAGATGCTCAAGCATCATCGCAAGGGAGAGAATCGTCGCTGTGGGATCAGCGATGTTCTTCCCTGCGATATCAGGAGCGGAACCATGAACTGGCTCAAACATTGATGGGAACTTTGGATCTGGGCTAATATTTCCTGAACATGCCAAGCCGATTCCACCGGTAATAGCTGCAGAGATGTCAGTGAGGATATCTCCAAAGAGGTTATCGGTTACCACAACATCAAAACGCGCTGGATCGGTAACGAAGAACATCGCGGCCGCATCAACATGGAAGTAATCAGTTGGAATATTTGGATAATCCTTCTTTACCTCATCGAAAGTGCGCTTCCAGAGCGCACCTGAGTGCAACATGATGTTGTCTTTGTGAACCATCGTGACTTTCTTACGGCCACGAGCGATGCATAGTTCAAAGGCATAGCGAATAACGCGCTCAACACCAGAGCGAGTATTGATACTCACTTCGGTGGCAACTTCACGTGGCGTCTTCACAGCAAGTGATCCGCCAGCGCCGGAGTATGGACCTTCAGTACCTTCGCGAACAACGAGAAAATCAATCGGATCTTTCGTTGCAAGTGGTGAGTTAACCCCTGGATATAACTTCGCGGGGCGAAGATTTACATATTGATCAAAGGCAAAGCGCATCTTGAGCAATAACCCGCGCTCGAGAACGCCACTTTGGACGGTAGGGTCGCCAACAGCGCCTAGGAAAATCGCATCATGTTTTGCAATCTCTGCCATCGTGGAATCGTGGAGCACTTCGCCTGTCTTGTGAAAGTGCGCTGCGCCCAAGTTGAAGTTTGTCGTTTCAAATTTAAGGCCATGCTTCTTTGCCACAACATCGAGAACCTTGAGCCCTTCGTTGATGACATCTGGGCCAATTCCGTCGCCGCCAACTACTGCAATCTTTTGTGGGTTCGCCATAGTTACACCAACGTCACAAATCGAGCGGTTGCGGAAGTTTCCTTCGCGACCTTAGCAAGAACATCGGCCGGAATAGCCGAATCAACTGTTAGGACCATGAGCGCTTCTCCTCCACGTTGGTTACGGGCAACTTGCATGCCTGCGATATTTATTCCGAGTGCTCCTAACGCATTACCAACAGCCCCGACAACGCCGGGACGATCGGTATAGCGAAGGAAAAGTAGGTGATCTGAGAATGCAACGTCGACATCGAGGCCGTCAATCTCCACGATTTTCTCAACGCGCTTAATTCCCATCAAGGTTCCAGCAACAGAGACTCGCTCTCCACTAGAGAGCGCACCTGATAGATAAACCATGTTTCGATGATCTGGGCTATCTCCAGTAGTTGTTACCGCTGCAGTTAATCCTCGCTCTTGTGAGAGTGATGGAGCATTGACATAAGTAACGTCATTGACCCCAGATGCGCTCAAAATTCCGCGGAGCGCGCTCGTTGCAAGAACGCTGCAATCTTCACTGGCAATCTCGCCGCGTACCTCTACATCAACCGATACAGGTGACTCGCCGGCAATAGCAAAGAGTACTTGTGCCAACTTCTCGACCAGCGGGAGCGCAGGTCGAACATCTTCTGCGATAGCTCCACCTTTGACGTTCACTGCATCAGGAACCAATTCACCAGCGAGCGCTTTGCGAACTGAGATTGCCACCGCAATACCAGCGCGCTCCTGCGCTTCATCTGTTGATGCGCCAAGGTGCGGTGTGGCAACAACGTTATCTAGAGTGAAGAGCGGAGAATCAGTGCACGGTTCCGTTGCAAAGACATCAAGACCTGCGCCGGCGACCTTTCCAGATTTGAGCGCTTCGTATAACGCTTCCTCATCAAGCACTCCACCACGTGCCGCATTAATAATGCGCACTGATGGTTTAACTTTTTTGAGCGCTTCTGTACCAATGAGATTTGCAGTCTCTTTAGTTTTCGGCAAGTGAATGGTGATGAAATCACTTTCGGCAAGAAGTGTGTCTAGATCAACTAGCCGCACATCAAGTTGCGCAGCACGAGCTGGTTGCAAATATGGATCGTAAGCAATCACTTTCATTCCAAAAGCTTGCATACGATGAGCAACTAATTGGCCAATACGTCCAAAGCCGACGATGCCCAGAGTTTTTTCAAATAACTCAGCGCCGGTGTACTTCGAACGGGCCCACTTGCCAATCCGAAGTGCAGCATGTGCAGGTGAGATAAATCGAGCGCTTGCAAGAATCAGCGCAATTGCTAACTCTGCCGCGCTAACGATATTTGAGGTGGGTGCGTTAACAACCATGACGCCAGCAGCAGTAGCTGCTGGAACATCGACATTGTCTAGACCAACACCTGCACGGGCGATGACCTTTAAACCATGTGCAGCAGCAATCGCCTCACTATCCATTTTGGTAGCAGAGCGAATAAGCACTGCTGATACTCCTTTTGCTAATTCAGCAAGGAGTTCGGTCCGATCAGCGCCATTGCAATTGCGCACCTCGAAGTCAGGCCCTAACGCCTCAAGGGTCGCAGGGCTTAACTCTTCTGCGATAAGAACGACTGGTTTGCTCATTAGCGCGCAGCAGTTCCCTCGGTGTAGTCGTCCTTTGTCTTAACCCATGACATCATCGCACGAAGATCGCGGCCAACTGCCTCGATTGGATGTTGCTCACCCTTAGCGCGAAGCGCTTTAAATTCTGGCGCCCCCGCATCTTGGTCAGCGATAAATCGAGCCGCAAATGAACCATTCTGAACATCTTTAAGAACAGCACGCATGTTGTCCTTAACGCGATCATCGAGAACTCGTGGACCTGAGATGTAATCACCGTATTCAGCGGTATCTGAGACTGACCATCGCTGCTTTGCGATGCCGCCTTCGTACATCAAATCAACGATGAGTTTTAATTCGTGTAAGCACTCGAAGTAAGCAACCTCTGGTTGATAACCAGCCTCGAGAAGAACTTCGTAACCCATCTGTACCAAACGTGATGCGCCACCGCAGAGAACTGCTTGCTCACCAAAGAGATCGGTCTCGCACTCTTCAGTGAAGGTAGTAAGAATTCCACCTGCACGAAGTCCGCCAATTGCTTTCGCATAGGAAAGCGTCAACGGCCAAGCATTTCCTGTTGCATCTTGCTCAACAGCAACAATCACTGGAACGCCGCGACCAGCGACATACTCACGACGTACAAGGTGTCCTGGGCCTTTTGGCGCGACCATACACACATCAACATTTGTTGGCGGCTTGATATAACCAAAACGAATATTGAAGCCATGGCCAAAGAAGAGCGCAGCGCCTGCCTTCAAGTTTGGCTCGATTGACTCTTTATATATGCCACGTTGGAAGTGATCTGGGGCAAGGAGCATGACTACATCTGCCTCTTTGACCGCATCTGCAACGCTCAACACACGAAGACCTTCTGCTTCAGCTTTCGCTTGCGACTTCGATCCTGGCTTGAGACCAATGCGAACATCAACTCCGCTATCACGAAGGCTCAACGCATGCGCGTGACCCTGTGAGCCGTAACCAATCACGGCAACTTTCTTCTTTTGGATGATAGAGAGATCTGCATCTTCATCGTGATAGAGAGTGGCCACTGGTGGTGCTCCTTTTTCTAGTTTTTCCCGGTTGACCCGGCTTTTCTGGGTTTACTGGTTTTACTCGGTTTAATGAAAATTAGGAGTTAATCGTACGCCCCATCGCGACCACTCCGGACTGGGTCAATTCCAGTATTCCGAACGGGGTGAGCTCGCTGATGAGCGCCTCGAGATCGGTTGGGTTCGCGGTTTGCTGGATAGTTATTGAGGTTGCAGTGGTTTCCACCGCATGCGCCCCATACTTTTCCAGAACAGAGTCAATCTTTTTCTGGTCAGCCGCGCCATTTTTGATAGCGACCCGAACCAAAATCAGTTCCACCTGATGAGATGTACTGGCAGGTAGCTCCAAAATTTCGATGACATTGACCAACTTATCGAGCTGTTGAATTACTTGATCGAGGGCATGTCCCTCGACGTTAACCGAGATGGTAATTCGAGAGATTTCAGAATTCTCTGTTGGACCAACAGATAGCGCTTCAATGTTGTAACCGCGACGAGAGAAGAGCGATGAAACTCGGGCAAGAACTCCTGCTTGATTCTCAACAAGGACAGAGAGGATATGTGTCTTCATTAGAGCTCCTGTGAATCCCAGTCAGGCGCTAACTCGCGCGCAATCATGATGTCATCATTCGATGTTCCCGCTGCGACCATCGGCCAAACCATGGCATCGCGGAAGACATTGAAATCAACGACGACAGGTTGATCATTAATTGCCATCGCAGCTTCGATGGTCTTATCGACATCTTCAGGTCTCTCACAGCGAAGTCCAACACAACCCATTGCATCTGCAAGCTTGGCGAAGTCTGGAACGCGCTTGGAATGTAAATCGGTATTGGAATAACGCTGGTTATAAAAAAGGGTCTGCCACTGACGAACCATTCCCAAACTTTCATTGTTAATCAACGCAACTTTGATAGGAATATTGTTGATGGCGCAGGTAACAAGCTCTTGATTAGTCATCTGGAAGCAACCATCACCGTCAATCGCCCATACAGTGGTATCTGGTGCGCCAACTTTCGCGCCCATCGCTGCAGGAACTGCGTAGCCCATCGTGCCAAGACCGCCTGAGTTAAGCCAGGTGCGTGGTTTCTCATAACTAATAAATTGCGAAGCCCACATCTGATGTTGACCAACACCTGCTGTGTAAATGGTGTCTGGACCAGAAATTTTTCCAAGTCGCTCAATGACATATTGTGGCGAGAGCGACCCATCACTTGGAACGTCGTATCCAACGGGGTATGTCGTGCGCCATCCTTCAACTTGCTTCCACCACGAAGTGAGATCTGGCTGACTCTTTCCAAATTCCGCTTTGACTGCCGGAAGTAGTTGCGCCATCGTCAGACGAACATCGCCGATTACTGGGACATCTGCATGGCGATTCTTACCGATTTCTGCAGGATCAATATCGGCATGGATAACTTTCGCACCCGGTGCAAATGTGGAGAGTTTTCCGGTGACGCGATCATCAAAACGAGCACCTAATGTGATGAGCAAATCTGCCTTTTGGAGCGAGGTAACAGCAGCAACGCTGCCATGCATACCTGGCATACCAACATGGAGACGATGGCTATCTGGGAATGCGCCACGCGCCATTAGCGTCGTAACAACTGGCGCACCAATTACTTCAGCGAGCGCGATAAGTTCCTTGCTTCCATTTGCCTTGATAACACCGCCGCCAACATATAAAACGGGTCGTACTGATTGCGCAATGAGCGCTGCTGCATCACGAATAGATTGTGGAATTGGTTGGGAGTGATCGCGATACCCAGGAAGGTCAAGGTTCTTTGGCCACTCAAAACTAACTTTTTCTTGGAGCGCATCTTTTGCTACATCAACAAGAACCGTTCCAGGTCTGCCGCTTGCTGCAATGTGGTACGCCTCAGCTATTGCCCGTGGAATGTCTACAGCGCGAGTGACTAGATAGTTATGTTTGGTGATGGGCATGGTGATGCCACGAATATCTGCCTCTTGAAATGCATCGGTCCCGATTGCACTCGATGGCACCTGTCCGGTAATTGCCACCATCGGAACGGAATCCATCTGTGCATCAGCGATTGGGGTGACCAAGTTCGTTGCACCAGGGCCAGATGTAGCGATACATGTTCCAACGCGACCGGTTGCTTGCGCATATCCGGTGGCAGCGTGGCCCGCTCCCTGTTCATGGCGTACAAGGATGTGCCGAATCTTGCTGTCGTAAATTGGGTCGTAGGCGGGAAGGATTGCTCCACCAGGAATGCCGAACATGACATCCACGCCGGCGCGCTCCAATGAATGGATCAAGCTCTGCGCGCCAGTCATCTCCTCGGCCATAATTTTTACTCCCTACTAATGCGAAATCCCTCAGTGATTCCACTGAGGGATGGCGCACGATCCGCAGACCGCGCCCTTTGAGGCTGAACCGACCAGCTTGGCGTACTTGGAGAGGACGCCGCGTTGATAGGGCTGAGGTAGCGGTTTCCATCCCTTCTTCCGCTCGGCGAGTTCTTCCGGCGAGACCAGAAGGTCGAGCGCTCGGCTCTTGGTGTTGATACAAATAATGTCGCCATCGCGGACAAAGGCAATCGGACCGCCATCTACCGCTTCGGGTGCGATGTGGCCAACGCATAACCCAGTAGAACCTCCGGAGAAACGACCATCGGTCAGGAGCATCGTTGTCTTGCCCAAACCTGCGCCTTTTATCGCTCCGGTAATCATCAACATCTCGCGCATACCTGGTCCACCCTTTGGACCTTCATAGCGAATAACTAAAACATCGCCCGCTTGGATGGTGCCATTCTCGAGCGCATCCATTGCTTCACGCTCACGTTCAAAGACGCGTGCAGGGCCCTCAAAGGTTTCAATGCCAATACCAGCAGTCTTTGTCACAGCACCCTCTGGTGCAAGTGAACCATGCAAGATTGTTATGGTGGAGAGATCTGCGCCAAATTCTCGGCCATCGTTTTTCCAGTGACAGTTAACGTATCGCCATGTAATAACTTGGCATCAAGAAGAGCACGTAGCACCACGGGAACACCGCCAACTTTATCAACATCGCTCATCACGAATCGGCCAAATGGTTTGAGATCGCCAAGTAGCGGCACTTTAGAACCAATGCGATGGAAATCTTCCAACTCTAGTGGCACATCAGCTTCATGAGCAAGTGCCATTAAGTGCAATACCGCATTTGTCGAACCACCAAGTGCCATCAAGATGGTGATGGCATTTTCAAATGCTTGTTTCGTCAAAATATCGCGGGCAGTAATTCCCTGTCGAATCAGTTCGACAACTGCTGCTCCAGATTTCTTCGCGTAATCATCGCGGCGACGATCAACAGCTGGTGGCGCAGCTGAACCGGGAAGTGAGAGGCCGATTGCTTCACCAATTGATGCCATAGTATTTGCGGTGTACATGCCCCCACATGCGCCTTCGCCGGGACAGATTGCGCGCTCAATTCGATCTACCTGTTCTTTGGAGATTAAGCCACGGGCACATGCACCAACAGCTTCGAAAGCATCGATGATGGTGACATCTTTCCCATCGACATTGCCTGGCAACGTTGAACCTGCATAGACAAAAACACTGGCAACATCGATGCGCGCTGCCGCCATCATCATTCCGGGAAGTGATTTATCGCAGCCGGCAAAAAGAACCATGCCATCAAGACGTTCTGCTTGCATCACAGTCTCGACAGAATCTGCAATGACTTCACGGGAAACTAGCGAGAAGTGCATACCTTCATGCCCCATGGAAATTCCATCAGAGACTGAAATTGTTCCAAATTGAAGCGGGAAACCACCAGCATCGAGCACGCCCTCTTTCGATGCTTTGGCGAGGCGATCGAGCGAGAGATTACATGGCGTAATTTCATTCCAGGATGAAGCGATACCAATCTGTGGTTTAACCCAATCGTCATCACCCATACCGACTGCGCGAAGCATGCCGCGCGCTGGTGCTCGCTCTAGCCCGTCGGTAACGGTGCCAGAGCGCGGCTTCATTGGATTACGAGGATTGTGCGAGGAGTTATCGCGTGTGTTCTTCGCCATAGGTCGATTTTAGGTGGAATGTCGCCGAGAAAGCCAACTTCAACCCTGTTACGGTAGTGGTCTTGGCATCTAACCGCCCAAATCCTCGATGGATTTATTCGATTAACACCTGGAGAGAAATGAACCATAATCCTGCTGCCCCGGCGCCCGATAGATGGCGTACCTTATTTGTGATTGCCATCGCGCAATTGATGGTTGTTCTCGATGCATCGATTGTAAATATTGCGATCCCTAGCGCTAAAGCCGATTTGGGAATTACCGATGCAAATCAACAGTGGGTGGTGACTGCTTACACTCTTGCCTTCGGTTCGCTTCTTCTCCTGGGCGGCCGGATCGCCGATTTCATCGGACGTAAGAGAATTTTTATCGTTGGGCTCATTGGTTTTGCCGCAGCATCTGCCCTGGGTGGAATTGCATCAACGCAAGGTCTGCTCTTTGCGGCTCGTGGTTTGCAAGGTATTTTTGGTGCGCTTCTTGCACCAGCAGCCTTATCTATTGTGAGCGTGACTTTTACTGATCCAAAAGAGCGCGCTCGCGCGTTTGGCGTGTACGGAGCCATTTCTGGCGGTGGCGCTGCCATCGGCCTCATCCTTGGTGGCACGCTCACTGAGTACTTCTCATGGCGCTGGTGCCTTGGCGTTAACACGCCAATTGCGCTTATTGCTGGCGCACTTGCATTGAAGTACGTACATGAATCAAAAGCGGGCGGAGATCACAGCTACGACTTACCTGGCACGCTCACTGCATGCTCAGGTTTATTTGCACTCGTCTATGGATTTAACGAAGCGGCGACAAAAGGTTGGTCAGCGAGAATTACTCTCGTTTTCCTTATTGCTGCACTTCTCTTGCTCATTGCCTTCTTTGTCATCGAAACCAAGGTAAAGAATCCGCTAATGCCACTTCGAGTCATTAGCGAGCGAAATCGCGGTGGTTCATATTTGGGTTCACTCGTTGTTGGTGCCGGACTTTTCTCTATGTTCCTCTTCTTGGGAATTTATCTACAGACAGTTCTTGGTTACTCTCCGCTCAAATCTGGTTTTGCCTTCCTCCCATTTACTGCTGGCATCATCATCTTCGCCGGCATCGCCTCTCAATTACTGCCAAAAGTTGGTCCACGCCCGCTAATGGTCCCCGGACTCATTGCCGCAGCAGTTGGCTTATTGTTGATGACTCGAATTACGCCAGAGACATCGTATGTAACCCACGTTCTTCCCTCGCTATTAATCAT
>RFXN01000032.1 GCA_009921625.1 Candidatus Fonsibacter lacus
GAGCCAGGGCGCGAAAAATATGTGCAGAGTAAGTGGCATGAAGCGCTCGGTAAAAAAGTTGATGTTCTGCTAAAGAGCCAAGCGCTGGACTCTGCCCTGTTCGGAGCGAACGCCTCGCCACAATCGATTGACCGGATGGGCGATCTGATTGCTATTCCACAAGATCAAATAGTTCTTATTGAACCTGCACGAAAACATTTAGAAGGTGCGATGGTTGGCCACCATGGTGGTTTAACCGAAATTGAGCGAGCTATTCCTCTGTTTTCTTTCCAAACATAATTTCATCCCATGAGGGCACCTTTGCCCGACCAACTACGCCATCGCGCGCTGCATCAGATGTTGGTTCCACCTCTTCGCGCACTGCCATCAAACGTGGCGGATCTTTCGCTTCTCGCGAGGTGCGCTCATCTGGTGCGGTAGAGCCACCGAGTAACTCTGTTGGCAGTTGAGAGCGAACTTTCTCTTGTGGCGAGCGATCATCACCGCTAATCCATCGCGCACCTTCATCGCGTGCGGCAAGTGTTCGTTTATTGGTATCAAGAATCCATTGGCCACTGCTCTGTCCATCTCGAGTTGGATAGTGGAGCGAAATAATCCACGTTCCATCTTCTTGACGGAAGGCGTTCCATTCGAGAACGTTGATATCAACTCCGCGAGCGCCTAGTCGTTCATGTACAACTTCGCGAAGCGTGAGTTCACTCTTGCCGCGGCGCACCTGAGTATCAAGTGCGTGCGAAATGATGTGGTTACGTTCATGCAAGATTGGACCAGAGAAGCGTTCAATCTTTTCCAGCGCTGTTCCGGTACTCTCTGAAATTTCACGTGGCGATTGACCAGCGCGCAGCCGCGCTTGAATCTCTCTAATTGTTAACTCAGATCCACCAGTGGCAGTGGGTACTGAAATAAGGGTCGGATGCGGCGCGCTCTTTCGTTCAGCGCGGTACTTATTTCCAGATGAGTCGGCAAGGAGGATGGACTCACCATCATCGCTAACAATCCGAAGTTCCCGCTCCATAACGCCTCACTCTAGTAGGCCATTAGGATGTTTACATGGAACTGGGCGCGCAACTCGAAGCGGTAGCTATCGAGATAGTTCGATCGGCCGGGGCGCTGCTGATTAATCGACCAGCAACGATGAAGTACTCCACCAAATCAAGCGCCGTTGATGTCGTTACCGAAATGGATAAAGCAAGTGAAGAGTTGGTCGGCAACTATCTTGCAACTCATCGCCCCGGAGATGGCCTAGTTGGAGAAGAAGGCTCTGATATTCCCAGTTCAACGGGGATTACCTGGATCGTTGATCCCATCGATGGCACCGTCAATTATTTATATCAACTACCAGGTTGGAATATCTCGGTCGCAGCGCAGCTCGATGGCATAACTCTCGCCGGAGCGGTCTTTGCTCCGCTTCTTGATGGTGGGATGCTCTGGAGCGCACATCGCGGAGGTGGCGCACGTTTGCAGCGCGGCGCAGCGCAACCACTTTCCATCCAGTCCAATGCGCAGGTGCCGCTCCATCTAGCCCTACTTGCTACTGGATTTTCCTATTCAACAGAGATTCGGAAAAAACAGGGCGCTCGCTTTGCCAAGTTAATTCCGCACGTTCGCGACATTCGGCGAATGGGCGCAGCGGCGGTTGACCTCTGTTTGGTGGCATCTGGAATGGTTGATGGCTACTTTGAGGAGGGGCTTGCTCCCTGGGATCTTGCCGCGGGTGAGCTGATCGCCACCGAGGCGGGCGCTCTCGTCACTAACGCGGATGGTGGCCAAGCAGGGCGCGAGATGGTCGTTGCTGCCCACCCATCCCTCCATAGCCAGATTCTCACTCTCCTTGCCAGCGTGGCGGTCGACTAGCCAACTTACCCTCCCGTAACCTACGGTTTGGTAAGTTACTAACCGCAGGGGAGCGCAGTGGGAAGTTATAAGCCAGAGGTGCAATCGCGATTGATCCGCGAACTCGAACCAGTTGTTGCTCAGGAGTTAGATCGCCACCTTGCCATGCAAAAGAATTGGTATCCACATGAGTATGTGCCCTGGAGCGAAGGGCGAAATTTCGCTGGCCCACTTAATGGCGATGCCTGGGAAGCAAAAGATTCCAAACTCACCACGGTCGCGCAGGATTCACTTGTTATCAACCTCCTTACCGAAGATAACTTGCCGAGTTACCACACGGAGATCGCAATTGCGATGGGTCAAGATGGCGCCTGGGGTAATTGGATTAACCGATGGACAGCAGAAGAAGCGCGCCACGGCATCGTCTTGCGCGATTATCTAATGGCCACGCGAGGCGTTGATCCCATTGAATTAGAAGATTTACGTATGGCGCACATGTCGGTTGGTTATCAAACCCCTTATGAAGATGACATGTTGCACACCGTTGCGTATGTGACTTTCCAAGAGTTAGCAACGCGAATTTCACATCGAAATACCGGAAGGATTTCCGCCGATCCCATCTGCGAAGGAATGCTTACTCGCGTTGCGCTCGATGAAAACCTACATATGCTTTTTTATCGCAACCTTCTTGGCGCTGCCCTTAAATTAGAACCTGAAGCTACGCTCGAAGCGATTGCCGATGTGTTGGAGAATTTTGCAATGCCTGGTTATGGAATTCCTGGTTTTGCCCGAAAATCTGTGCAGATTGCGCTCGCCGGAATCTATGACTTAGACCTTCATCTCAACGAGGTTGTCTACCCCGTTTTACGTGCCTGGGGAATTTTTGAACTAACTGGACTTAGTGGTGAGGGGGAGCGCCATCGCGCACGAATTGCCGCTTTGGTCGAGCGAACCGCCCTCGATGTCTCAAAATTCACCGAGAAGCGCGAGGCGCATTTTGATCGGCTGACCACGCGTGGAATTGAGTTCTTGAGACTTTCGTGAGGTTTTCTACAAAATTACCAGGAGATTCGCCAGACACGCCCGCATGCGGGTAGAAATCTCTGGGAATTTAGGCATAATTCGCCGGCAAGTGGCGTTATAGCAGGTAGTAGGTAGAGAGCTACTAGCGCTTAATTAATAGAGGGGGAGGCGAAGAGCGGTGGCAACCGATTACGACTCCCCGCGGAAAACTGATGAAGAGCTCCATGAAGAGAGCCTTGAAGAATTAAAAGCGCGCCAGGCCGATAAGAAATCTGGTCAGGTTGATGTTGATGAAGCAGAGGCTGCTGAGAATCTTGAACTTCCAGGAGCAGATCTCTCTGGTGAAGAGTTAACGGTTCGTGTTTTGCCACGCCAAGTAGATGAATTCACTTGCTCTAAATGCTTTTTAGTCCATCACCGTTCGCAATTGGTAAAGGGCGAGGGAGCTACCGCGGTCTGTCGCGAATGCGCGTAAACTCTTAACCATGTCGCGCGTTCCCAGCACCACACCACCACCTGATGCTCAAATTCCGCCACGACACTCACAAGCTCCTGAGCCAGGAACAAAAATTCCATCGCACTTTGGCCACTGCTTTGGCTGCGGTGATCTTCACCCCACGGGACTTCATCTCGTAGCTCATGCTGGTGAAGGACAAAATCTCACCGCAACATTTACCGTGACCCACGATCATCAAGGTGCGCCAGGATTGGCTCATGGCGGGTTGCTCTCACTTGCTTTTGATGAAGCGCTCGGAAAGTTGATGTGGTTAATTCGTTCTCCAGCGGTAACCGCTCGCCTCGAAACAGATTTTCTCAAGCCGGTACCAATGGGTTCAACTCTCTATATCACTGCAGAAATTGCTGGACAGGTAAATCGAAAGGTGTACACCAGGGCTGAGGGCCATCTTGATGGTTTCGATGGGCCAGTTGCAGTTCGCGCTGCAGCGTTATTTGTCATTGTTCCGATGTCACACTTTCTCGATAATGCCCCGCAGGCGTACATCAAACACCTTCGAGAGCATCCAGAGCTTCTCGCATTTGTCGATCCCGATTTTGAAATCAATCCATGACCGATCTGTTAATTGAGCAACTTGATTCAGAGTTGCCACTACCGAAGTTTGCCAAACCAGGTGATGCTGGCGCTGATCTCTACGCTCGAATTGATCTCACGCTGGCGCCGGGCGAGCGCGCACTTATGCCCACTGGAATAGCCATCGCACTGCCTCCAGGTTTTGCCGCATTTATTCACCCGCGCTCAGGGTTAGCGCTTCGTGATGGCTTATCGATGGTCAATGCGCCAGGAACGATTGATGCCTCATATCGCGGTGAGATTCAAGTAATTCTCATCAATCTGGATACCAAGAATTCAATCGCTATTAAGCGCGGAGATCGCATTGCGCAGTTAGTGATTCAACAAGTGGAGAACGTTCGCTTCGTTCCAGTGACGCAATTACCCGGGACCGAACGTAGTGCGGGCGGCTTTGGCTCCACGGGAAAGAGGTGATCTAAGGATGAGCGAAGAGCAGAAGAAAAAAGTTCTCGAAGCATTTGGTGGCAAACGCGGCCTCATCGATTCAGGTTTACCTGCGCTAATATTCTTAATTGTCTTCAATCTTCGCGATTCACTCCTTGAGGCGATTTTCAGCGCCCTCGCCCTCTCTGTATTGCTCACAATCTGGCGGTTGATCCGTCGAGATACTCTGCAACATGCCATCTCAGGAATAGTAGGGGTTTTAATTTGTGCATGGTTTGCACGTAATAGCGGTAAGGCAGAAGATTTTTATCTTCCTGGGCTTATTACCAATGTGGTTTATGGATCGGTTTACCTGGTTGCCAATCTCGCTGGCTTTCCAATTTTGGGATTGATGCTTGGTCCAATACTCGGTGAAAACTTGGCTTGGCGGAAAGATCCAGCGCGGAAGCGTGGGTATATCAATGCGAGTTGGTTATGGGTCGGCCTCTTTATCTCACGACTAGTCGTTCAATACCCGCTATACAAGGCAGGCAATGTTGATTTATTAGGTATCGCTCGCCTGGCGATGGGTTATCCACTCTTTCTCGCAGTTGCCTGGGGGAGTTGGTTGATTATTCGAACCGTTCCGGTTACTCAACTGGAAGAGCAGACAGAAGTGCAGGACGAAGAGAAATAGTTAGTAGTTATTTGCGCGGCGCAAAACATTTCTGCAATGTGACCTCTGCCCCTGCAGTTGCAACAAATAATAGTTCGTCACCTGCGGCGAAGGCATCGGTAGGAGCTGGTGCGATGATGCGACCATCGCGCAAAATCGCAGCAAGTGCACACTCTTCGGGAAGTTCAACCTCATTGACTTGCTTGCCAATACATGGGCTCTCTTCAGGGAGGGTTATCTCCACCAGGCTCGCATCACCCTCACTTAATGAGAAGAGCTTGACCACGTCGCCAACAGATACTGCTTCTTCTACGAGCGCAGAGAGCATTCGCGGTGTGGAAACGGAAACATCAACCCCCCATGAGCCATTAAATAGCCATTCATTTTTTGGATGATTAACTCGGGCAACAACTCGCGGTACGCCATATTCAGTCTTTGCTAAGAACGAAACAACGAGATTTACCTTGTCATCACCAGTTGCCGCTACGAGAACATTGCACATCTCTAACTTGGCATTATCTAAAGAGATGATTTCGCAGGCATCGGCAAGAAGCCAATCGGCATCTGGCACCGACTCCATCTTCATTGCCTGGGGATCTTTATCAATCAATAGCACCTGATGGCCATTGATAAGCAATTCACGTGCGATGGAACGACCGACATTTCCCGCTCCAGCGATTGCAACGCGCACTAGTGTCCTGCCGGAGGATCTGCCAGCGTTTTTTCGATATTGGCAAGATCTTTTTCATTCATCATTAAATGAACAAGATCACCCTCTTGAATAACGGTCTGTTCATCAATCAACATTCCTTTACCTAAGCGAGTAATGAGTGCGATGCGAGCGCCAGTCGTGCTTTCAATTAACGATGCAGGATGGCCATACCATCCTGAGTGGAGATGAACCTCTGCTAAGCGAATTATTCCGCTGGCATCTTGCCATTCTGAAAGAGAACCCTCAGGCGCTAATCGACGAAGAATTTGATCAGCAGTCCAAATGACGGTCGCAACGGTTGGAATGCCAAGGCGTTGGTAAATCTCCGCGCGCCCTGGGTCATAAATGCGTGCCACGACGTTAGCGACTCCGAAATTTTCGCGCGCGACACGGGCGGCGAGAATATTTGAGTTATCGCCATTACTCACGGCAGCAAAGGCATCGGCTCGTTCAATTCCCGCTTGAATCAAGATGTCTCGATCGAAGCCAACTCCAGTCAGTGCGATTCCTTGGAAATTTGGTCCTAGTCTGCGAAATGCTTCCCGGTTTTGATCAATAATGGCAACGGTGTGGCCAGCGTCCTCAAGGCGTTGGGCAATCAACGTTCCCACTCGACCGCAACCCATCACGACAACGTGCATACGAGCAATTTACACCGGTATTTCGCTCCAAGTGTGCACCTGGCTCTATATCCTCTGCCAATGGCTCATTCGGCAAAATCCTCGCGAACCTTCTCCCTTGGCGAAAAGGTAGAGCTGGCGGTTGATGGCATCGCCCACGGCGGTGAGAGCGTGGCAAGACTTGATGGTTGGGTCTTTTTTCTCCGATATGCCATCCCTGGTGAGCGAGTAATCGCTCAAATAACGCAGTTGGGGAGGAGTTTTCATCGAGCTGATGCGATAGAAATAATTACCTCATCGCCCGATCGAGTAGCGCCAACTTGTCGTTATTTTCATCCCGATGGATGCGGCGGATGCGACTTCCAGCACATCACTCTCGAGCGGCAGCGCCAATTAAAATCCCACGTTATCGCGGAACAATTTCAGCGGGTTGCAAAGATGCAGGTATCAATCCCTGTCCAGGAAGTTCAGCTTCCGGGAGGAAGTGGTGAAAAATATCGAGGCAGGCTCTCGCTCCATGTGAATCGAAGTGGCCGCGCAGGGTTTCGTAAATATCGCTCCCATGAAGTCTTTCCCATCGAAGAGTGCATCGTTGCTTCAGAGAAACTTGAGATAGCAAAAGTTCTTGCAAAGCGTTACTCAGATATTGATCGCTTAGCGCTTCCCGATGAAATCCGTACTGAAGAGATAACCGTTCATAACAAGCGCTATCAATATCGAGTTAGTCGAGAGAGTTTTTGGCAAGGACATGTTCGTGCCGCAGAAGTGCTCGGCGCAGCAGCGCTCGATGCGATACAGCCTAAAAAAGGCGAGCGCATCATTGATCTCTATGGGGGAGTGGGGCTATTTGGAAAATTATTCGCAGATGCTGGTGCGCTGGTAGAGATTATTGAATCGAGTAAGTCAGCGATTGCTGATGCACGATTTAATCTCCGTGAATTTATTGGTATCACCTTTCGTCAAGGCGATGTCACAACAGAGATTATGAAAATTCACCAAGCTGATGTTGTGCTCCTTGATCCGCCACGAAGTGGAGCAGAACCGCAAGTTCTAGAGAAGATCGCCCGCCTCAACCCGCGACTAATCTGTTACATCTCCTGCGACCCTGCCTCACTGGCACGCGATAGCGCGCGGTTAGCTCACCTTGGGTACGGGATTGGTGATAGTTGGGCATACGACCTCTTCCCGCAGACCGCCCATATCGAATGCCTTTTCACCTTCAAACCGGTAATATCTTGATATCAAGATAAATCTGGAGGCAGCTGATGAGCAGAGATTCCTTCAAGGCAAAGCGCACTTTTTCTAGCGCCGGTCGCAATCTCGAGATATTTGATATCACCGGGCTCGAAGGGGCAGCTGACCTTCCTTTTAGCTTAAAAATTCTTCTTGAAAATTTACTTCGCCATGAAGATGGCGCAAACATCACTGCGGAACAGATTAAAGCGCTCGCTAATTGGGATCCATCAGTTGAACCAGATACCGAAATTCAATTCACGCCAGCCCGCGTGATTATGCAGGATTTCACCGGAGTGCCATGTGTTGTTGATTTGGCCACGATGCGAGAGGCAGTGGTCGAGCTCGGTGGCGATCCTGCAAAAGTTAACCCGCTTGCACCAGCAGAATTGGTTATCGATCACTCAGTTATTGCAGATGTTTTCGGTCGTCCAGACTCTTTTGAGAAGAATACCGATATCGAATATCAACGAAACCATGAGCGCTATCGCTTCTTACGTTGGGGACAGAGCGCCTTTGATGAATTTAAAGTAGTTCCACCGGGAACGGGAATTGTTCACCAAGTAAATATCGAATATCTAGCGCGCGTCGTGATGCTTCGTGAAGTAAATGGCGTGATGCGTGCATACCCAGATACCGTCGTTGGTACAGATTCCCACACAACTATGGTTAACGGGCTTGGCGTACTGGGTTGGGGCGTTGGTGGAATTGAGGCAGAGGCAGCGCTTCTTGGTCAGCCAGTATCGATGCTTATTCCACTCGTGGTTGGTTTTAAATTAACGGGCGAACTACCTGTTGGAACCACTGCAACAGATCTTGCGCTCACTATTACCGAGCAACTTCGCAAACATGGCGTTGTTGGAAAGTTTGTTGAATTTTATGGACCTGGCGTCTCTGCAGTTCCGATGGCGAACCGCGCAACCATTGGAAATATGAGCCCTGAATATGGTTCCACCTGCGCGATTTTCCCTATCGATGAAGAGACGATTACTTACCTTCGCCTTACCGGTAGAAGTGAAGAGCAACTTACGCTGGTCGCAGAGTACGCAAAGGCGCAAGGACTTTGGCATGATCCAAAAGCAACTCCTCGCTACTCCGAGCATTTAGAGCTCGATCTTTCAACAATTCGACCATCGATAGCAGGTCCAAAGCGGCCACAAGATCGAATTGCACTTGATCAAGCAAAAGCAAAGTTCAATGAAGCGCTCCCAAGTTATATTCGCGAAAAGACAGCGAAAGAACCAGTGGCCATTGCGATGGGAGAACAGAAATTCAATATAACTAACGGCGATGTTGTAATTGCCTCGATTACCTCGTGCACCAACACTTCAAACCCTTCTGTGATGGTTGGCGCTGCACTGTTAGCCAAAAAAGCAGTTGAAAAAGGCCTTAAGGCAAAACCTTGGGTGAAGACCACGCTCGCTCCGGGATCAAAAGTTGTCACTGATTATTACGATAGAGCCGACCTCACTCGCTACATGGAAGCCCTTGGCTTTAATCTCGTTGGGTATGGCTGCGTTACCTGTATCGGAAACTCTGGTCCACTGCCAACGGAAATTTCGGCAGCAATTAACGAACAAGATCTCGCTGTCTCTGCAGTGCTCTCCGGCAATAGAAATTTTGAAGGACGTATTTCACCCGATGTTCGGATGAATTACCTTGCTTCGCCACCCCTTGTAGTTGCTTATGCAATTGCCGGTTCAATGAATCATGATTTCGATAATGAACCGCTAGGTATTGATAGCGCTGGAGCGCCAGTATTTTTAAAAGATATTTGGCCAAGCACGCAAGAGATTGAGAGCGTTGTGGCAAACTCCATCACCTCAGAAATGTTCCGTAAGGACTATGCATCTGTCTTCGAAGGAGATCACCGATGGAAGGCGCTTGATACGCCTACGGGTGAGACATTTGCCTGGGATCCGAGCTCAACATATGTTCGAAAGCCTCCCTATTTCGAAGGTATGCCAAAGAAGCCAACTCCACTCAAAGATATTTCCGGTGCGCGCGTACTTGCACTCCTTGGTGATTCGGTAACCACAGATCACATTTCGCCAGCGGGAAATATCAAAGCTGATTCGCCGGCAGGAAAGTATCTACAAAGCCATGGCGTTGAACGCGCAGATTTCAATTCTTACGGTTCCAGACGAGGAAATCACGAAGTGATGATTCGTGGCACCTTTGCAAATATTCGATTGAAGAATCTACTTCTTGAAAAAGAGGGCGTTGAGGGGGGATTCACCAAGAATTTCCTCGACGGTGGAGCGCAATCAACAATTTACGATGCATCGGTTGCTTACCAAGCCGCTGGCGTTCCGCTAGTCATTCTCGCTGGAAAAGAATATGGCTCTGGATCATCTCGCGACTGGGCTGCTAAGGGCACTGCACTCCTTGGGGTTAAGGCAGTGATCGCTGAGTCTTATGAACGTATTCACCGCTCTAACTTGATTGGCATGGGCGTGCTGCCGCTCCAATTCCTCGATGGCGAGAATCCAAAGTCTCTTGGACTGCACGGTGATGAACTCTTCACGATCACCGGTATTGAAGAGTTAAATTCAGGGAAGATCCCAGCAACTGTTCAGGTAAACGCTGGAGGTAAGAACTTCACCGCGAAGGTGCGAATCGATACCCCTGGCGAGGCTGATTACTACCGCCACGGAGGCATCATGCAGTACGTGCTCCGCTCTCTTATCTCGAGCGCTTCGTAACCAGTTGGCTAGACTGGGGAAGTGATTCTCCCGTCGATTAGCTCTCCAGCAGAGCTCAAAAAGCTCGCGCCAGAGCAGCTCCCTACTTTGGCGCAGGAGATTCGAGAATTTCTCATTCGCTCCGTTGCGCGCACCGGAGGCCATCTGGGTCCAAACCTAGGCGTTGTCGAATTAACAATTGCTCTTCATCGAGTTTTTAACTCTCCTGATGATCTGCTCCTTTTTGATACTGGCCATCAAAGTTATGTCCATAAATTGTTAACTGGTCGCCAAGAGGGATTTGAAAGACTTCGTCAACGTGGCGGCGCCTCTGGATATCCAAATCGCCGAGAGAGCGCTCACGATGTTATTGAAAACTCTCATGCTTCCACTGCGCTCTCGTGGGGCGATGGCATCTCTCGGGCATTTTCGCTGCAAGGCGTTACCGATCGCTCGGTAGTTGTGGTCGTAGGTGATGGTGCGCTAACTGGGGGCATGGCATGGGAGGCGCTCAATAACATCGCGGCTACAAAAGATCGCTCTCTAGTAATTCTTGTCAACGATAACGAGCGCTCATACAGCCCAACAATTGGCGGCATCTCCACTTATTTAACAACGTTACGTGCAACGAAGGGTTATGAGCGCTTCCTTGAATGGGGAAAGAACGTTCTCGAAAAGACTCCAGTAGTAGGGCAACCGATTTTTGAAACCCTCCATGGAATGAAAAAAGGAATTAAAGACATCATCGCCCCCCAAGGAATGTTTGAAGATCTCGGATTAAAGTATTTAGGACCTGTTGATGGCCACGACATTGAAGCGATGGAGAATATTCTCAAAGCGGCAAAAGAATTCGGCGGACCAGTAATAGTCCATGCCATAACTGAAAAGGGTCGCGGTTTTGCGCCAGCCGTTAATGATGAAGCAGAACGTTTTCACGCAGTAGGTCCGGTAGATCCTGAGACCGGTGAAGCGCTCGCTGCTGTCGGTAAAACGTGGACATCAATCTTCTCAGAGGAGCTGATCTCCATCGGCGAGCAGAACAATAAAGTTGTGGCGATTACTGCTGCGATGCTTGGCCCAACTGGGCTCGATAAATTTGGCGAAAAATTTCCGGAGCGTACCTTTGATGTTGGAATTGCCGAGCAACATGCTGTTGCGAGCGCTGC
>RFXN01000033.1 GCA_009921625.1 Candidatus Fonsibacter lacus
TGGGCGAACTCAATGATTAACGTCGAAAATTATCTTCAAGAGGTCCTAGCTATTGCTAACCCGCTTGCGCCGTTAGATATGCCATTGCTAGATGCTCATGGCGCAACTCTTGCTAGTGATATTTTTGCGGGCGAACGGCTCGTGCTTCGTGGGGGTCGAAGAATTCTCGCCACACATATTGGACTTGCTGCATCGATTGGGCTTGATCACTTACCCACTAGGCCAAACCCTCGGGTAGTTGTCATTTCTGCGGGAGAAGATCTCACCGAACCGGGCCACCGCATAGATGACCAGCACTCTTATGAAGCGAATTCGTGGTTACTTACAACTGCTGTGCGTGAGGCCGAGGGAATTGGCTATCGAGTTCACACCATTCCAGATACAACTGAAGAGCTGAAAGACATTATTGAAGATCAGCTTGTTCGAGCAGATTTAGTCGTAATAACCAGCGGTCCTCGATCGGTGGAGATGATGCGAGAGTCGCTGAGCGCACTTGGCGATATCAATGAACGCGAAATTGCTATGGAGCCGTCTGGCCATCACAGTTATGGTCTCATAGGGCCAGATCGCACCCCAGTGATAACGCTTCCTGCTGAATCGAAGAGCGCATACATATCTTGTGAGTTATTTGTTAGACCAATGATCCGCCAAATGCTTGGCCGAAAAAATCTCTCGCATCGCTCCATAACGGCAACTCTTGTTGGAGAGCTCAGCAGTTCGGCAGGTGTCCGTTCTTTTCATGAAGCGGTAATTAGCCATGAGAATGAGGCGTTGCGAGCAGAACCAGTAGCGCCAACAGAACGTGGCGATGCCAACGGCTTGATCGTTGTTAGCGAAGAGGTGACTTCAACTCGAAGTGGTAGCGAAGTCTCGGTGATTCTCTTTGATAGGCGAGCAGAGTAAGTGGCGCTCTCTGACGGCGTAATTTTATTGCGCCCTATTACTTACCGAGATGCGAAATGGTGGGCGCAAGTGCAGGGAGAGAATCGAGCGTGGCTTCAACCGTGGGAAGTTACCTACCCCGAAGGCAGCGGCCCTGCTCCAACTTTCCGAAAGATGATGCGAGCTTATAAAAAGGATGCTCGTCGAGGTCGATCCGAGAATTTGGTCATCATGATGGGTAAAGAGGCTGTGGGTTTCATTGCGCTCGGCGGAATCGCTTATGGCCCATCTCGCAGCGCCTTCATTGGATATTGGATAGTTGAGAAATTTAGTGGGCAGGGGTTGGTAACTCGCGCCGTCTGCCTCCTGCGCGACTACGCCTTCAATGTGCTCCGGTTACACCGGATTGAAATCAACATTCGACCTGAGAACCAACCATCAATCCGGGTGGCTATGAAATCTGGTTTTGAACTAGAAGGAGAACGATCAAAGTATCTTCATATCGATGGGCAATGGCGAGACCATCTTTGCTTCGTAGCAACACGAGATTAAGTCGAGCGAACATCCCTAATTTTTAAGCCTGCTCCTTCTATTCTTGGTTCACCATGAGTTCAGGTTTGATTTACTTCGCAGTCATCGCGCTCTGGGTCGCTTATTTTCTTCCACGTTGGCTCCGTTCCCATGATGAAGTCTCTGAGAGTAAAAGTCTTGAGCGTTATCGAAGCGCGATGCATGTAGTCTCGATTGGCTCATCGCCTAATACATACATGACTCGTGCTGAACTTGCTGAACGCGAAGCGCGGACATTGCACAAGAGACAGATTTCCCTCGGAGTATTAATTGCATTTTTCACAATTACGATTGTTGCGGCAATCGCAAATGTACTTCCATTTAAATCATTGCTACTTCCCACTTCGCTCCTCTTAATTTTTATTGTTCACGTACGACGTCAAAAAGTGCAAGAAGATGTTCGGCGACGTCGCCGAATGGCAACGATGCGTAGCAAAGGATCTGGATTTAACTTTTCTGAGATTACATATCGCACACCAGAAGGTCAGGCAAGTCGGTGGATACCTATTAATCACTCAAGTACTGTGACAGTCATCCCAAATGAAACCTGGAAACCAAGCGATATTCCGCTGCCCACCTATGCAACAGCGCCTAAAGCACCATCTCGACCAATTGTTGAACCCGATCTCGAGCGCAGCGCACAAAAGAGAGAACCAGAAGTCGAAAGTGCTAGCAAAGATGAGGTATTTGATCAAGAGAGTTCTCGTTCAGATACTCGCCGAGCTTCAAATCAATAGTTATTTAATTTTAAATCCAAGAATGGAGCCACATCAGGCTCCGCCAATTATCATATGAAAGCGTTATCGCAAGAAAAATAGGTGCGTGGTAGAGAAAATTAACCCCAATTAATCCGATGTAGGTAGCAAGAGCCGCTTTTCGAGACTTTCGAGGTATCCGCTCTGGAAGGCGTTCATTAATCTCTTTTATTAAAGCAACAATCGCCAGAATCAGCCACGGTTCAAAGACTATGGAGTAAAAAGAGAATGTGGTTCGCTCCGGGAATGCAAACCATGGTAGCCATCCGGCAGCTATCCCTAGGAGAATCAAGGAGTTCTTTCGGCTGCGCATCCATAGAGCTACCAGAATGATAATCGAGAGCGCCCCACTCCACCAAAGTAGCGGGGTTCCAATTGCTAATACTTCTTGCGAACACGATGTGCCACCACATTTAGGTGATTCATAGTAAAAAGAAGTGGGTCGAATTTGTAATAACCACTGCCAAGCAGGGGATCTGTAATTATGATTCGATTTTAATCCTCTATGGAAGTGGAGAATTTCAAATTGATAGTGGAGAAATGAACGAAAAGCACCTAAAAATTTGGCTCCATGTTCGGTAGACCAAGATCTACTCCAACCCCGTGGCGAGAGAAACCAGCCAATCCAACTTGCTACGTAGACAATCAAGGGGACAATAAGCAGCTGCAATTTTCTCAGTGCAATCAGTGCAAGAAAATCTTTTCGAGTTAAGCGCTCCTGATTCTCTGAGGGATTTAATTCATACAGTTCTCGTAGCTCTTTTACTACAAAATATGTTGCAAAGATGAGAATATAAAAAATCGCATTCCATTTCGTGCCAAGAGCTAAGCCAAAGAAAATTCCAGCAAGTAAGTATCTCCTTTCAATAAGGAACCAGACGGCAGTTAGCAGAAATGCAGTAAGGGTCATGTCAAGAAGCGCAGTTCTCGACATCACCAAGTTAAGTCCGTCAAAGAAAGCGAGCAAAGCAGCGATTAACCCATAGCCCAACGCGCCAAAGATTCTTGAGGCGATTTTTGCAATGAGTAAAATGGATAACGTGCCCAATAGCGCAACTGCTATTCGCCAGCCAAATGGGTTATCACCAAAAACTTTGATACCAAGGGCAATTACCCACTTGCCAATAGGTGGGTGCACAATGAACTCAGGTTTATTTGCGCTTACTTCGACGCCAAATTTAAGAAAATCACGGGCGCCATCAACGTAATAGATTTCATCAAAGATTAATTTCTGGGGAGTACTTAATCTAAAAAGTCGGAGAAATAGCGCCGCCGCGACAACTGACCAAATGGCGATAGTGCGGTTTCCCAGGGCCCGAATCATGCCTACCAGCGTAGAACCTGGGAGTATAAGAGTGTGAGTACGGGGCGATTAATTCTTGCTGGGGCTCCGCTGGGTAATCCAGGGGATGCTTCATCTCGGTTGCGCGCAGCGCTCTCTGATTGTGATGTCATCTTCGCTGAAGATACACGTCGATTTCGACGCCTCGCCGAAGACTTGGAAATATCTCCAACAGCGCAACTCATCTCGTTCTTTGCGGGGAATGAACAATTTAGGATCGATGATGTTCGCAAAGCGCTAATCGATGGAAAGAAAGTTTTGCTAATCACTGATGGAGGCATGCCTGGCGTGAGCGATCCAGGGTTTTTAGCAATCAAAGTTGCCCTTGAGATAGGGGCTGCGCTTGAAGTGATTCCTGGTCCAAGCGCAGTGACTACCGCCCTTGCTCTCTCTGGTTTACCAATGGATCGCTTTCTTTTCGATGGATTTGCGCCACGGAGTGCAAAAGCTCGAGCTGATTACATTCATTCGATTAAGAATGAAGTTCGAACAATAGTTCTTTTTGAAGCGCCTCATCGAACTAAAGAATTGGTCAGTGATTTATTGGAAATATTAGGGAACAATCGAAATGTCGCGCTCTGTAGAGAGATGACGAAGAGGTACGAAGAAGTATTTCGAGGGAACCTGAGTGAACTCAATGTGTGGGTTGAAGAACGAGAGATACTTGGCGAAGTAACTCTCGTTATTGAAGGTGCGCAGTCAAGCGATGTGGCAGTTCGCACTCCTGATGAGATCGCCGCGCAAGTAGCGCTTCGTGAAGCTACCGGGATGGAGCGCCGGGAGGCGGTCGCTGCCGTGGCCGAAGAGTTTCGCCTCCGAAAGCGAGAAGTTTTTGATGCCTTGGTCGCCTCTAAGATAGGGCAGTGATGTCAGAAGCCAACGGGAAGAATTTCTATCTCACGACGCCGATTTACTATGTAAACGATGCGCCGCATATCGGTCATGCCTACACAACTGTTGCTGGTGATGTATTAACTCGATGGCATCGCCAACGTGGTGAAGGTGTTTGGTTTCTTACCGGCACTGATGAGCATGGACAGAAAGTTCTCCGTACGGCAGAGACAAATGGCAGTGATCCACAGAGTTGGGCGGACAAGCTCGTTGAAAATTCTTGGAAGCCAACGTGGCAATCCTTAAATATTGCAAACGATGATTTTATTCGCACAACCGAGCCCAGACATATGGAGCGAGTGCAGAAATTCTTACAAGGCTTGAAGGATGCTGGCCATATTTATGAAGGAAAATATGAAGGTCCATATTGCGTCGGCTGCGAAGAATTTAAATTGCCAGGTGACTTACTTCCAGGAGCTACTGATGAAGAGAAGCTCTGTCCCATTCATTCAAGACCTGTTGAACTTATTAGCGAGACCAATTGGTTCTTCCGTTTATCCGCTTTTGTCGCGCCGCTACTCGAGCACTATCGAAACCATCCCGAGGCATGTGAACCGGCAAGTGCTCGGAACGAAGTAGTTGCATTCCTTGAAGGTGGCGTCTCTGATCTCTCTATTTCGCGCTCGACTTTCTCATGGGGGATACCCGTTCCATGGGATACCAAGCAAGTTGTTTATGTCTGGTTCGATGCGTTACTGAACTATGCGACCGCAGTAGGACTCGGCGATGAAGCAGGAACTCCTGGCGCCAAAGATTTTGCAAGTAAGTGGCCGGCAGATGTTCATTTAGTAGGAAAAGATATTTTGCGATTTCACGCAGTAATCTGGCCGGCCATGTTGATGGCATCAGGGCTGCCAGTACCAAAGAAAGTTTTTGCTCATGGCTGGTTACTCGTTGGCGGCGAGAAAATGAGTAAGAGCAAACTCACCGGAATTGCGCCAGCAGATATCACTGATTTTTTTGGTGTAGATGCATTCCGTTACTACTTCTTACGAGCAATTCCGTTTGGTACCGATGGATCATTCTCTTGGGAAGATATGGTCGCTCGTTACACAAGCGAACTTGCCAATGATTTTGGCAATCTTGCATCTAGAGCTATTGCCATGATTGAGAAGTACTGTGATGGTCAAATCCCACCGGTTGCGCAAGCTTCTGATTTGGCTGCAGCAGCCGAGAAAGCAGCCAAAATCGCAGATGAGCGAATTGCCGCCTTAGATTTCCAGAGTGGAATCCTTGCCATTCTTGAATTGTGCAAAGTTGTCAATGGTTATGTCACAGAGAAAGCGCCTTGGGTTCTCGCGAAAGACCCGGCAAAGAAAGGCGAACTTGATCAAGTTCTTTATGCCACCTGTGAAGCGCTGCGAATTCTTGCAGTGCTCTTTAATCCGGTTATGCCTGAAACTTGTGAGAAATTATGGCGTGTATTAGGTGCCACAAGTTTGGGTGAACTTTCTGCGCAACGAATCGACAGTGTTGCACGCTGGGGTCAATTGCAAGCTGGCGCACAGACCACGCGTGGTGAAGTGCTCTTTCCACGTTTACCAGATAATAAAAGCGAGGAGCAGTAGGGGTGAGCGATCGCCACAATCGGGATATCGATCGCCTTCCCGCTCCATTGCCAGAACCGCTTCCATCACCAACAATCGATTCTCATTGCCACATTGAATTAATTGCAAAATCAGCTCCTGATTCAGAAGAGGTAAAAGCAGTACTAGATGAAGCGGCAGCTGTTGGTATTGAGCAGGTTGTTCAAATTGGATATGACTTAGAGCAATCCCGATGGTCCGTTGGGGTGGCAGAGGCGTGGATAGGTCGCGCACTCGCTGCAGTTGCGCTCCATCCCAATGAAGCGCCCGTCGTAGAGAATCTTGATGAACAACTTCGTGAAATCGAAAAGCTTGCAGAGCGTTCCCGAGTTCGCGGAATTGGTGAAACCGGCCTTGATTATTTTCGCACTCCAGAGGAGCTCCGTGAACGGCAAGAGTTTTCTTTTCGGGCCCATATTGCAATTGCAAAGAAAACTAATAAGGCTCTAATCATTCATGATCGAGATGCGCATGAAGATATCCTTCGAGTATTGCACGAAGAGGGCGCGCCCGAGAAGGTAGTTTTCCATTGCTACTCAGGAGATGCGCAGATGGCAGAGATATGTATTCGCGCTGGGTATTTCCTCTCCTTCTCTGGAACTGTGACATTTAAAAATGCACCACAGTTGCGTGAGGCGCTGGCCCTCACGCCGCTATCGCACCTTCTTGTGGAGACTGATGCGCCATTTTTAGCGCCTGTCCCCTATCGAGGTTTACTTAGTTCTCCCGCTCAAGTCGCGAGAACTATTCGATTTATGGCAGAAGTGATGGAACGACCAGTAGAAGAGCTTTGTCAGGCGACCCGAGCAAATGCTTTGGCTATTTTCGGGAATTTCTCTTGAATATGTCGCCGACCCTTGGCGCTGGTGAAATCAGAGAGCTCGCTCAACGCCTTGATCTTCGACCATCTAAGTCCCTTGGACAAAATTTCGTAGTTGATGGAAATACTTGTAGAAAAATCGTCCGCTTAGCAAAAGTTGATAGCTCCGATGTCGTTCTTGAGATTGGCCCGGGCCTTGGTTCATTAACTCTCGTTCTTCTCGCCGAAGCCAAAGCCTTAGTGGCAATTGAGATTGATAATCGATTAGCAAAGCAACTGCCGCTCACCATCGCAGCGCACTTACCCGAAAGATCTTCAGATTTAGATGTCATTGATGATGATGCGCTGAATGTCACTCATGTAAACCCTGAGCCGACCGCCCTCGTTGCAAATCTGCCGTATAACATTTCGGTTCCGGTCTTACTCCATGTCCTCGAAAATTTTACATCAATTAATAGGGGAATAGTAATGGTGCAGGCAGAAGTAGCGCAGCGGTTGGCAGCCAAGTCGGGTTCAAAAATTTATGGCGTTCCTAGCGTGAAGCTCGCTTGGTGGGCAGATGCAGAAATCGCGAGTTCAATTTCTCAAGAAGTATTTTGGCCAGTACCGAGAGTCGATTCACTTCTGCTCTCATTCACCCGCAGGACTAGTCCGGAGGCAAACAATAAAATTCTGCGCGATCGAACCTTTTCTGTTATCGATGCTGCATTTGCACAACGTCGCAAGATGCTCCGCGCCTCTCTGACCTCGTTTTTGGGTTCAAGTGAGCAAGCAGGGGCAAAATTGACCGAATGGGGCATAGACCCAACAGCTCGGGCAGAAAATTTAACACTAAATGACTTCATCGTTATTGCGCGAGGCATTTTCGACTAAATGTCATTAGGGTAGAACCATGACTGTCGTAAAGGCGCCTGCAAAGATCAATTTGCAGTTATCGGTTGGCGCCAAAGGTGCTGATAGTTATCACGAGCTTGCGACCGTTTTTCAAGCAGTCTCACTTTATGACGAAATAAGTGTGCGAACTGGTGAGAGCGGATCAGGAATCACACTGCGCTTTAGTGGGGAGAATCCTCATATCGCAAAACTTCCAACCAACAATAAAAATCTTGCCTATAAAGCCGCGCAATTATTTGCACAACGAAAGAAAGTTTCGCTGGATCTCATTATCGAAGTAAAGAAGCAGATCCCTATTGCAGGTGGTATGGCTGGTGGAAGTGCGAACGCGGCAGGTGTCCTTATTGCTCTCGACAGTCTTTATGAAACAAAGATGAGCAAAGACGAACTGATAGCGCTGGCACGCCAATTAGGTAGCGATGTTCCATTCTCACTTACTGGAGGTACTGCGGTAGGCACAGGTAGGGGCGATCAACTCACACCCGCGCTCGCTCGTGGGACATTTCACTGGGTGTTAGCTTTTTCCTCTCAAGGTCTCTCTACCCCTGCGGTCTATGAAGAGTGCGATCGCCTTCGGCAAGGATTCGCACAGCGACAACCACGAGTGAGTGAAGAATTAATGCATGCCTTGAGCAGTGGCAACCCGGTCGCACTGGGAAAATCTTTAGTCAATGATTTACAATCCGCTGCTTGCTCGCTCAAGCCAGCTTTGAAATTGGCTCTCTCCGCCGGGATGGAATCTGGAGCTATTGGCGCGCTCGTCTCCGGTTCAGGGCCGACTGTTGCATTCCTAGCAAAGAGCGAAGAAGCCTCAATTGATCTTGCTGTCGCGCTCTCTTCAACGGGAGCGGTCTCGCAACTTGGTCGCGCACATAGCCCTGTAGGTGGCCCCAAAGTAATCGAATAACTTTATTGCAGGTTGTCACTCTTCACTGGGGCTTCACTCTCAAATTGCGTCAGCATTCGACTGAGATACCCCGCTAATTCCTCACGCTCACTTTTTTTGAGCGATTGCAATAATTCTTTCTCGCGATGAAGTAGATCACCTAGTGCCCCATCGACAACTTCGATTCCTTTTGAGGTAATACGAACGAGCGTACTTCGACCATCAGAAGGGTCAGAGTGCCGCGAAAGGAGTCCATCGTTCTCTAAACGATCTAACCGGTTGGTAATAGTTCCACTGGTGACTAAATTTTCGTGAATTAATTCTCCAGGAGTGAGTTGGTATGGAGCGCCCGCGCGGCGAAGAGCTGCAAGAACATCAAAGCCCCAGGTCTCTAAACCATGCTTAGTGAAGGCAGCGCGCCTCGCAATATCCAATTGACGCGCTAATCTCGTAATGCGACTTAATACCTCAAGAGGCGCAACATCTAAATCTGGCCGCTCTCGTCGCCAAGCATCAACAAGTGCATTTACTTCATCGCGATTATCGTTCATTCTTAATTCGGCTTTCAAATGAGAGTCGCGGACGCGATTCCAAGCCACGTAATCCATTCCAGGCTAGGTTGACGATATGGGCAGCAACATCTTCGCGAGTGAAGGTTCTGGCATCCAGCCACCATTGTCCAGTTAACGCCACCATACCCACGAGCATTGATGCGTACATTGGCGCCATCTCGCCATCAAATCCACGCGAGCTCAGTTCATCAATAAAGATATGTTCAACTTGTGCAGCAACCTCGCTCAGTAGCGTGGCAAATGACCCGCTCTGACCACCTACAGGGGAGTTACGAACTAATAATCGAAAACCATCGCTTCGCGTTTCAATGTAAGTGAGGAACGCAAGAGCCGCGCGCTCAGCGCGAACACGTGGACGCCCCGCCTCCAGAGTATTTGAAATCATTTCCAATAGCGCACGCATCTCGCGATCGACCACGACCGCGTAAAGCCCCTCTTTACTTCCAAAGTGCTCGTAGATCAAAGGCTTAGAAACGCCCGCGCTCGCCGCTAACTCTTCAACGCTTGTGCCTTCGATCCCGCTCTCGGCAAATGCCGTGACTGCCATTTCAATAATCTGCTCACGCCGAGCGGCGCTACTCATTCGAGTGCGAATCCCCCCAGATCCGGGAGCTTTCGCAGGGTTGGGAGTATTCATATCTGCTTAGGGTAGCGCTGAGGCCTTATCAGTAGGGAGTGAGTAGGGCTTGCATATGGATTGAGTAGGGCTCGATCCTGGATCGATACCAGGTGGCGGAGCGCACCGCTGGAAATGGTGGATTAGGTAGAGGAGGGGCAGGCCTTCCATGACAAACCATCGCGCTAAGCGAGTTGCAATTCTTCTCGCCGCTGGCGAAGGAACGCGAATGCGTTCAAATGTTCCAAAAGTTCTGCACACCATTTTGGGTCGTACGCTCATTCACCATGTGTTAGTTGCAACGGAAGGACTCGGAGCTGAACAACGGATTGTCGTTGTCGGCGCGAAGAGTGAAGAGGTTGTTAATGAGGTAACTCAATTCGATAAAAATATTGAGACGGTACTTCAAGAACGTCGTGGTGGGACGGGACATGCCGTACGTCTTGCCTTAGAAAAGATTAACAGCCCTGATACTTCTGTTATTTCAGGTAATACCGTTGTCATCGTCATTGCTGGTGATGTGCCACTCATTTCCGGATTGACTTTGGATCGCTTACTTGATGCATGTAATGATCCCGACGTTGGCGCGGCCGTTTTAACAGCAGATGTTGACGACCCATATGGGTATGGCCGCGTGATTCGCGATAATGAAAATGGAATTTTAAAGATAGTTGAGGAGAAAGATGCTGATATCGACGAGCGAGAAGTACATGAAGTTAACTCGAGCGTATATGCATTTCATTTAGGAGCTCTGAAGCGCGCACTCGCCGAAATCAAAACAAATAATGCTCAAGGTGAAGAGTACTTAACCGATACTATTGAATTAATCCGTAAACAGGGCAAGAAAGTTATACCGGTTGTCGCAGAAGAGTATTTTGAGATTCTTGGAGTGAATGATCGAGTGCAATTAGCAGAGGCAACTGCAATTATGCGCGATCGCATAAATTTGCAATGGATGACATCTGGAGTGACGTTGGTTGATCCGCCAACCACCTTTATTGATGTCACAGTTACCATCGAGCCAGATGTAACTATTAAATCGGGGTGCCAGATTGAAGGTGTGACCTCGATTGCGCGCGGTGCACTTATTGGTCCTGATACCCGCCTTTTTAATTGTGTGGTTGGTCCCGATTCAGTAGTGACCAAATCCGAGTGCGAGGGCTCCAGTATCGGGCGCCATGCCCATGTTGGCCCTTACTCCTACCTCCGCCCTGGGGTCCACCTGGGTGATGGTGCAAAGGTCGGTTCGTTTGTTGAGGTGAAGAACTCGACTATTGGCGCGGGCTCGAAAGTCCCTCATCTCTCATACATCGGTGATGCCACAATCGGGGTAGAGAGCAATATCGGCGCTGGAACCATTACCGCCAATTACGACGGCGTGGCTAAGCACGAGACGGTGATTGGCGACTACGTTCGAATTGGTAGCGACAATATTTTGATTGCGCCGGTCGAAGTAGGCGATGGCGCCTACACGGCTGCGGGTTCGGCTATAACAGAAAATGTGCCACCCGGGGCAATGGGTGTTGGAAGAGGGCAACAACGGAAT